>JACZXM010000408.1 GCA_022571615.1 Acidobacteriota bacterium
TGGCCTCATCGACCCCGACAGCTTTTGGGGCACGATCAACTGCAACGGAATCAACACCGCCGGCGACATCTGTGGCGTCACCACCACCAGCGGCCTGGGCTGGAAAATCCCCGGCCGCACCGGGGACTCGCCCATACTCGGCGCCGGGCTCTACGTCGACGGTGACGTCGGCGCGGCGGGCTCGACCGGCCGCGGCGAGGCTAATCTGTACAACCTGAGCTCGTTTCTGATCGTCGAGGCGATGCGCCGCGGCATGGCACCCAAGGACGCTGGCATGGAAGCGCTGCGCCGCATCCGCGCCAATACGATCGAAAAGCGCCTGCTCAACTCGCGCGGTGAGCCCGCGTTCGACGTTCGCTTCTTCATCCTCGACAAGGCAGGCGATTTCGCCGGCGTCGCGCTGTATGGGGCGACCGAAAGCACCTACGCCATCTGCACCGAAAATGGAGCTGAGGAGCTGCCTTTGGAGGGCCTTTTGGACGGTTCGCCTTCGGATTGACCGTACGAGGACCGGATCGAGGCGAATCAGCGGTCCGGTTGGGCAGTGAACCGGTACCCCACGCCGTGCACGGTGTGGAAGTGCGACGGGGCGGTCGGGTCCTCTTCGAAGCGCCGCCGCAGCCGCAGGATGAAGTTGTCGATCGTGCGCGTCGAGGGATAGGCGCCGTATCCCCAGACAACATCGAGGATCTCGCTGCGGGAGACGACCTCTCCTTCCCTCTCCGCGAGCAGCTTGAGGATCATTGCCTCTTTGTGCGTCAACACGTGCTCGCGACCGTCGTCGGTCCGGGCGCTGTAGCGCTTCAGATCCACCACGTTGCCGCCGAACCGCAGCCGACCGCTCTCGAGACGTTGCGCGTACCACGCGCCCCGACGCAGGATGGCCGCCACTCGCAGCAGCAGCTCCCGCAGCCGGAACGGCTTGGCCATGTAGTCGTCACCGCCCTCCTCGAGGCCACGAATGCGGTCCTCCGGCCCGCCTTTGGCGGTCAGGAACAGCACCGGCACCTGTTCGCCGCGCTGGCGCAGCCGTCGACAAACACTGAAGCCGTCCAGGCCCGGGAGCATTACATCGAGAATCACCAGATCGAACGAGCCTCCGAGGGCGCGTTCCAGGCCCTCGGCACCGTCGGTCGCCACCTCGACTTGGTGCCCTTCGGCCTGCAGATCTCGCGAATGCCGGCGGCCAGGTCGGCCTCGTCTTCGACCAACAGGATCCGGCCGCAGCGCGTCATGGCGAGTCCGCCAGCGGCCAGCGGGTACGGAACACGGCTCCGCAACCGGGGCCCTCGCTGTGCGCATGCACCGAGCCCCCGGAGCGGGCCATGAGCTCGCGCACGATATGCAGGCCGAGTCCGGCACCGTGCCCGCCGCGTCGCATCTCGTCGCCGGGCCGATAAAATTTCTCGAACAGCATCGATGCCTCCTGCGGCCGGAATCCCCCGCCGTTGTCCCTGACCTCGAGTACCGCAGCGGCCCGTTCCGACCTGGCGATCACTTCGACGCAGGCGCCATCGGCTTCCCTTACCGCCTCGAGAGCGTTGGCGAGAAGATTCCGCAGCACCAGCCACACGGCCTCCTCATCCGCCAGGACCATGATCCCCGGAGCGACTCGCACCTGCAGCGACACTCCACGATCTTCGGCACGCTCCTCGAACTCGGACAGCGCCGGCGCGATCGCCTGAGCCAGGTCGACGCTCCGTGGTCGTAGCGCCAGCTCACCCTCCTCGAGCCGCACGGTCTCGAGCAGGTTCGTGATCATGCGCTCGAGACGGCCGATACTGCGCAGAATGCGGTCGACGTGATGGCGGCGCTGCTCCAGCGGTGGGTCGCGAAGCTTGAGCGTCTCGGCCGCGATCCGGGCCGCAGCGAGCGGACTCTTGAGCTCATGACTCACGGCGGCAAGAAAATTCTGCTGGCGCCGCCGAAGCGCGGCGTCGTGGCGCAGGGTCCTACCGATCACCCCAATGCTCGCCAGCAGCACAACGAAAAAGAAGCCACCCTCCCAAAAATACCGGTTCAGGCGGCTGTGCCGCTCCTGGCGCAGGCGTTCCTCTATCCCTGGATCCAGCTCAACCGATCCATCGCGGATGCGCATCTCCGGAAACAGCTCAGCCACCGTGGCGGGGGCGACCCCGGCGTCGAGGTAGCTGTGGGCGGCCCGCACCTGCTGCTGATACAGGAACCGGACGTTCGCCTGCACCTGGTTGATGAACAGCCACTGATCGAGGATCCACCACGAGACCTGCGCCGCACTGAAGATCAGCAGCGCGGCAAACGCGATCCGCACGTAGCGTGTGGTCTTGCCGGAGCGGGTCACACCGTTCCTCCCGAACGAGTCCAGAACACGGAAGAAGCGCCTCGCGCGGACGTCTCCGGCAAGGCGCTTCCTATTCTAGCGATCCCCCGACCCGGGCGGACATGGCGGCCGATGCCCGGAGTGCCGAAACGTGGGTTCTGGTACTCGGTGTTGGCCAGGTTGTTGACACCCAGATGGAAGGTGACCGCGCGGTGGAAACACGGCGTCCAGTTGACCTGGATGTCGTGCAGGGTGTAGCCCTCCGTGGCATCGACCCCGGTGGGGACTCAATCGCGATCGGAGTACACGCGCGGCCCAGCTGAAGCTGGTTGCCCATTCGGGGCGGCTCCACTCGGCTCCGAGCACCAGTTTGTCGGCCGGGATCTGCCGCAGCGGCTCCCCGGTCGCATTGTCCCCACCCCGTACAGGCGAGTACGCCGTCCGCAACAGCCAGTCCCGATGCGGCGCCCAGTGCGCTCCAACCTCGAGCCATCGAGATCACACCACCGATGGCGCCGGAGCCGTACAGCGCAAGCGAAAGCTCTCGAGCTGCGCCTGCCCGGAAGTCAGGCCGACGCTCTGCTGTACGCTGCGGAAGCCGTCCGCCTGCACGACGATCACGTACGCTCCCACCGGGAGGTCTCCGAAACGCGCCACCCCCTCGGCATCCGCGGAGGCGGACCGGTCTGCCTGTCCCTCGGCGCGCAACAGCACCGTCACGCCCGCAAGCGGCGCGCCATCGGGAGCGATGACGGCTACCTCTGCCGGACATTAGCGTGGTAGCCAGCCGCGATCAGCAGGATCCCCGCCAGCTCGGCGATGTAGCCCTCCCGGGCTTCGGGGTCCCGCGTCGCGAAGCCTTCGTCCTCTTTGGCCGGCAGGGAGCCCAGCCTCGGCTCGGATCCGGTC
>JACZXM010000409.1 GCA_022571615.1 Acidobacteriota bacterium
CTTCAATTGCGTCTTGACTGAGCAGCTGTTTCTACGCCTAAGGCGTCCGGTGGCGGGTCATTTCGATCAGTGTGCCACATAGCCCCCATCGACGATCAGATTGTGCCCCTGAATGAATGAAGAATCGGAGGAGGCGAGAAAGACCACCGCGGCGGCGATCTCATCCGGCTCAGCGAACCGGCCGGCCGGTACGTCGGCCAGCCGCTGCTTCCGGTCCTCGGGGTCGCGCTCCAGGCGCTTGATGTAGTACTCAGTGGCCGTGGGGCCAGGGCTTATGGCGTTCACGACGAGTCCGTCGGCGGCCAGCTCGAGCGCCATCACGCGGGCGAGGTGAATCAGCCCGGCCTTCGTGATGCCGTAGATCGCTGTCCTTCGGGCCGCGACGACCCCTAGCTGGCTGGCGATGTGGATGATCCTTCCTCCCCCCGCCGTTCTCATAGAGGGGAGAACGGCCTGGCTGGCGAAAAAGGGCGCCCGCAGGTTCACCGCCACCAGGCGCTCGAATCCCGCTCCGGTATCGATGTTGGGGGCTGGCAAGGGTTGGAGGCCGCCGTCTCTGGTGGCGTTGAACTGCATGAACACCAGGTTCCACAGCTCCACGAAACGATCGGAGTCGAAGTCGGGGCTCTCGAGCGGCGTGCCGTCCCATTCGTAGTCGTAGTGCAATTCGGAGCACGGACCGCAGGGTCCGGTCTCACCCATCGACCAGTAGTTGTGCTCTTTGCCGAGACGCACGACCCTGCCTGGCAATAGGTCGGTTTCGGACACCCACAACCGCTCGGCCTCATCGTCTTGCTCGTACACCGTGACCCAGAGGCGGTCCTTGGCAATGCCGTATTCTTCCGTCAGCAGCTCCCAGGCCATCCGAATCGCCTCGGGCTTGAAATAGTCACCGAAGGAAAAATTGCCCATCATCTCGAAGAAGGTGTGGTGATAGAGAGACGGGCCGACGGTCTCCAGGTCGTTGTGCTTGCCCGAAACCCGCATGCACTTCTGCACCGTTACCGCGCGAGGATCCGAACAGGTCGCCTCGCCCAGGAACACCGACTTGAACTGGTTCATGCCGGCGTTGGTAAACAGCAACGTCGGGTCGTCGGCAGGAATCAGGCTGCCGCTGGCGACATGGCGGTGATCGTGTCGCGCGAAGTAATCGATGAAGGTCTGCCGGATCTCGTCGCTGGTGAAACTCACGGAACCCCTATCTGCTTCGTGCTCCAATCAGGCACTCCGCCCGACCTCGTCGAGCCAGGGAGACAGCGCCGCCTGGATGGCGCTGGCGGCGAACCCCCTGCGACCGAGATGATCGGCGCAGCGCTTGAGCGCAGGCCAATCGGTGGGATCACCGCGCCGCGCGATCCAGCGTCGGAGCGCTTCCCCCAGAACCACCTGTTCGCCGCCCGCCTCGCCGTATACCTCTGCCGCGATCTGCTCGGTCATTGTCCGGGGCAGGCCCTCCCGTCGCAAGTCGTGCAACAATGCCCGCCTCCCGCTGGGCTTGCGCTGCAGCATGTCCGCCGCTCGCCCGACGCCGTAGGTCCGGTCGTCGAGGTAGCCGAGCTCGACGCAGCGCTCGCACGCGGCGGCGGCATGTTGCGCCGAGTGGCCCTTGCGAACCAGCCTGCGCTGCAGCAGCGCGGTCGAAAAGTCACGTCGCGCCAGCAGTTGCAACGCCACCGAGAGGACAGCGCGATCGCTGTCGCTCAAGCGGGTCGGAAGGGATCGTCGCCGCCCATCGCGACCCGCCCGGCATCTAATCCACTCACGATACCCCGCATCTGAAGCTTCATGTCGTTGGGCGTGGTTGCTGACTCGATCGCGACCTCTTCGGTAATCAGACCGAGCTCGTAGAGCGACAGCAGCGACTGGTCGAAGGTCTGCATGCCGTACTGCGAGCCGCCCTCGGCCATGGCCTGCCGAATGCGGCTGGTTCGCTTCGAATCGCGGATGCAGTCTGATACGTGCTTGGAGTTGATCAGGATCTCAACCGCCGGCACCAGCCCCTCCGCGTCGGCGCGCGGCATCAGCCGTTGCGACACCACGGCACGAAGAACGTCGGCCAGCTGGGCGCGGACCTGCTGCTGCTGGAACGGTGGATACGTCGATATGATCCGAATGAGGGTCTCTACCGCATCGATGGTGTGTAGCGTCGAGAACACCAAATGCCCGGTCTCGGATGCCAGGATGGCGGCGTCGATCGTCTCTTTGTCGCGCATCTCACCGATGAGGATCACGTCGGGGTCCTGCCGCAGCGCCGCTCGCAGCGCATTGTGGAACGACTCGCTGTCGATGCCGATCTGGCGCTGGGTGATGAGGCAGCGCTTGTCGGTGTGAACGTACTCGATCGGATCCTCGATCGTGATGATGTGTCGGGCGCGGGTGCGATTGATGTGCTCGATCATCGCCGCCAACGTCGTCGACTTGCCGCTGCCGGTTACCCCCGTCACGAGCACCAGGCCGCGCGTCTCGGCCGCCACACGCTCCAGTATCCGCGGTAGGTTGAGCTCCTGAATGGCAAGCGGCTCCGGTGGCATGATGCGCAGCACGATGCCGATCTGGCCGCTGTTGGTGAAGATGTTGACGCGAAATCGGCCGAGTTCCTTGAGCGCGTAACCGACGTCGATCTCGTGCTTTGCCTCGATCTGGATCTGATGATGCCGGAGGATGTGGTCCGCCAGCTCTCGCGTGTCGCCAGCGCTCAGAACCGACTCGTCGCGCATCGGCACCATCTCCCCGTCGATCCGCAGGATCGGTGCGCTGCCCGCGCGCAGGTGCAGATCGGAAGCACCTTGGTCAACCGCTTCCCACAGGAGCGAGTCGAGATCCATGTTAGGAGGCCGTGGTGGTCTCTCCGGCTAGCTCTTCCTCCGCCAGCCGGGTACTGGCGTCCGGGTACACCGGCGTGAGCCAGCCGTAGGGATCCTCGGTGCGTCCGTAGACGATGTCGAAGAACTGGCGCTGCAGCTGCTCGGTCACCGGCCCCCGGTGCCCGCCGCCGATCTCGATTCCGTCCACCGACCGGATCGGCGTGATCTCCACCGCGGTGCCCGTGAAGAAGAGCTCGTCGGCGATGTAGAGCGCCTCTCGCGGGATGTTGTGTTGCCGTACCTCGAACCCCAGGTCTCGGGCTAGCGTCATCACGCTGGCGCGCGTGATCCCCGACAGGATCGATTGACTCAACGGGGGCGTGTAGAGCACCTCGTCG
>JACZXM010000410.1 GCA_022571615.1 Acidobacteriota bacterium
GCGGTGTAACCCTTCGGGCAAGTGGGATTTACGGGCGAATGGCAGCGTCGCAACTCCTCCGCGATGTCGCCAGCATCGCCTCGTCGTCGCTCCTTGCCCTCACCCGTAACTCCCACTCGCCAGACCCACCACACTTCTACCACGGCCTGCTAGGCGGAGCTGTTTCCTCGAGCCCGCCGAACACACGGATCCTGCGCAGCAGCATGTTGACCAGGTACAGCGCCAACGCCAGCGCCGCCAACCCGGGCCACAACCGTAGCGGACGAACCACACTCCGGCCATCGGCCGCACGCAGCTGCTCGAGGGTCGGATCGAAGATCCCACCCGTGGCCGCCGCAAGCCGTCGTAGTAGAGACTCGTCCGGCGCCCGGTAGCCGGTCTCGGCTGGGGGGCGAGCCAACAGGCGGCGCTCTCTCCAGGTCGAGCCCCGCCAGGGTCTCGATCTTGTTGCGCACCACCGTCACGATCTCGCCACCTTCCTCGATGGTGATTCCCTGGGCCATCTGCGTCTCATCGATGAAGATCTCGGGCACCCGGCTCGGATCCTGTATGTAGTACGCACGTCCCTTGCCCCAGCGGGCAATGTTGCCCAGCAGCTCCCGGTCGGCTTTGTCGCCCACGGCGACGGTCGAGACCGTGATTTCAGCCTCGGTCATCTTGGTGACCAGGCCCTCGTAGTCATCCTCGTAGGTCTTGCCGTCGGACAGTAGAATGACGTGCTTGACCTCGGCGTCGATGGCCAACAACGACTCGTATATATCCTCTAGCGCCGGGTAGATGTTGGTCGGCGAGCTCGCCTCGATGCCGGAGATCCGCTGCTCGATGCCGGCCTTGTCGTCAGCGCTCTGGATCGGGACCGGCCAGTAGAAGTGATAGTCGAAGGCGAGCAGACCGAACTGCTGTTCGTCCTCGAGCTGGCGCACGGCCGCCTTCGAAGCTTCCTTGGCCAGGGCCATCTTGTCGCCGACCATGCTGTAGGACTTATCGAGCGCGATCACCAGCACCATGTCCTTGGGCTCGCGCTCGGCCTTGAACCAGACCGGCATGATGGTCTCAATCAGCGTGTCGGCGTAGCCCTTCTCACCAAACACCGACTCGCCGCCGGCAACGATAAGCCCTCCACCGAGCTGCTCGACGTAGGTGGCGAGCGCACGCATGCTGGCGGGGCTGATCGCGTCCGCGAGCACGTCGCTGACAATGACCGCCGCATAGGGCTCCAGAGTGGCGGCTCGGGTCGGAATCTGCGGCGGCGTGGCCACGTTGACATCGAGGCCCCCCTGCCGCAGTGCCTCTGCAAGGTGCTGAGAGCTCTCGGGTCGTCCCTCGATGTACAGCACCTTGGCCTGCGCACGCGCATACAGCGACACTTCGGCGCGGTTGTTGTCGGGTTCAGGGTCGCCCGCCACCTGCAGGCGTACCTGCAGGGTCTGTGGCCCCGCATTCTCGAGCACGGCGGGCAGGGTCACGCTGGAGGCGCCAGGCTCCACGTCGATCTGCTCCGCGACCAGTGGCTGCTCGCCCGCCAGAATCGTAATCGTGCCCCGGGCGTTGGTCTGGGCGTAGATCTCGATCACTACGCGAAACGGGCGGCCGGCCGTCACCGTCGACGGCACGCGAACCGACTCGATCCAGGTGTCGGCCTCGAACCGGGCCGGGGTCGGCCGGGTATCGAGACGGATTTCATCGAGCTGTAGCTGCTGCAGCAGTTGTTCGACCTGTCCGTCGGTGGCATTGCCGTCCGACAACAGCACCAGGCGCGGCACATGATGGGGTGGAAGCGCGGCGACACCGCGCTCCAGGGCGGCGCGAAGGTTCGTTCGGCTGCGGTCGACGGCCCCGGCGGCCGGCCCATCGGCGACTCGGATCGAGCGCAATTGCCCCGGCTCATCCACCAATCTGGCGTTGCCGCCGAAGGCCACAAAACGCGACCGCTCCGACACCCCGGTGGCCTCCGCTCGCTCGATCCATGCAATCGCATCCTCGATCCCTTGCGCTGAGATCGAGCGCGAGACATCCAGCAGGTACACGGTGGAGAGCCAGCTCCCTGTGCGGTACAGCACCGGTTGCATCATCGCCACGATGACCAGCACCAGGGCAACGGCGCGCAGGGCCGCCATCAGGTCGAGTTGCCGGGGCCGAAAGGCGATGAGGCTGCCGCGGCGCGCCCACCACACCAACACGAGCGCCGGCAGCAGCAGCAGCAGGGGCCAGGTGGCTTGGAAGCTGATGTGCATGATCTCGTGGGTCTCCGGCCTCGCGGCTCAGACCGTGATCCTCCGGTGGTAGGTCAGCCCTTCGATCACCAGCAACAGCGCCACCAACGGCAACAGGATCGGCCATAGCACCCGTCCACGAGCGAGGTCCTCCAACCGCGCTGGTTCCCTTGTCAGCCTCTGCTGGTTGATGGCCGAGTGCCGGCGGTCCGTGGCACCGACGATGATCGGTATCGTGCGCCCTCCTGCCCGCGCCTGATAAACACCCGGCGACGGCGCATCGAAGATCGTGCTGCCGGAAAGGGCCCGCGTCTCGACGAGCTCGCCGCCGGGCGACACGACGAGCGCATCAGCGTGCGGAATGCTGACCCTGCCCGGCGTGGCGCGCAGCACGTCGGCCTCGCCGCGAAACCACTGCACCAGGTTGCCCACGAAGATCGCAAAGCCGAGACTCTGGGGGAAATCGGACCGCTGCAGCTGAAACGTCATCATCACCCAGGGGGCCAAGGCCTCTCCGGCAACCACGAGCGGCGTTTGCCGGCTGCCGACCAGCACGCGCGCCGGTCCCGGGGCCACCCGGGTGGCAACCTCGACGTGCAGGTCGTGAAGGTCGACCCGATCGAATAGAGGTCCCACTTGCAGCACGTTCGGATCCTCGGGCTCCAGGACACTCCCGCCCTGGGCCGGTAACCACTCCACCGACGGCGGACCGATCAACAATGCAGGCACCGGCGGCGGTTGATCGGGCGCGATCCCTTCGAAGATCATGCCGTGAAAGCGCACCGGATCCGCGGCCACCGGCGCTGCCATCGCCCCTGTCCCCGCGCTCGTGATTCCACGGTGCCATTGCTCGTACTGGAGCCGGCTCATGAGCTCCAGCTCGACGTGCTGCTCGGCACCCAGCGCCGCGCCGACCGCCGATGGGCGTTCGCTGACCAACAGCACCCGCACCGGACCCTGCGACGGCAGATGAACCCA
>JACZXM010000411.1 GCA_022571615.1 Acidobacteriota bacterium
AGCGCGTCACGCTCGCGGCGCTGGCGGACCAGGTGCAAGAACACCTGCGCGATCGACAACGCTACGTGCAAGAGCCCAGGTTGCTCTTCGAGAGTGCCGGAGACCTGGATCTCGAGCTGCCGTCGTCGCACGCGCTGCATCTGTTTCGCATGGTACAGGAGGCGGTGAACAACGCCCTTCGGCACGCCAGTGCCGTGACGGTATGGGTGACGCTGGATGCGAGTGCAGGCGACGAACTGCGTGTCGAGATACGGGATGACGGCACGTTCCAGGCACCCATGGCAGGTCACGCCGGCCTCGGTCTGGCAGGCATGAGGGCACGCGCGGAACAAATCCAGGCCACCTTCGCTCTCCAGTCGCTGGCGCCGCACGGTACCGCGGTCCGCATCGCGTTGCCGTTGGACCGGCCGCGACAGGGTCGCTGAAGCTACCCGTTTCAGGGGATTGCGTCAGGCTAAGGCAATGTGCACCCTGGGCGGGACGGCAACCGACAAGGAGAAAGGACCCGTATGCCAATCCGCGTCGCCTTGCTCGACGACAACGAGAGCTTCCGCTCGCAGTCCGTGCAACGGTTGGCCTTCTTCCCGCAGATTCAGCTCGTCTTCCACGCCGGGACCGCCGACGAGTTCTTCTCCCTACTGCACGACTCACGGGCGAAACCCGAAGTCGCTCTCCTGGACATCGGACTGCCAGGCACCTCGGGCATCGACGTGGCCGCCCGCCTTACACAGGAGCATCCAGAGATCGGGGCCCTGATGCTCACCGTATTCGAACAGCCCGACAAGATCCTGGCGGCGATCCAGGCCGGCGCCTCGGGGTACCTGCTCAAGGATGCCTCCGCCGACGCGATCGTCGAGGCGATCGTGGAGGTTCACCAGGGTGGCGTGCCGCTATCACGGCCGGTCGCCCGCCACGTCTTGCGGTTGATGGGACAGAGGCCCGCGGAAACGCCGAAGACCCCGGCCAGCGACTCCGGATCCGCCGACACGCTCTCCCCGCGTGAGATCGAGCTGCTGGAGCAGATCGTCGGCGGGGACACGGAAGCCGTGATCGCCGATCGTCTCTGCATCAGCCCCCACACCGTGCGAACCCACGTCAAGAACATCTACCGCAAGCTCCGCGTGCGCTCACGAGCGGCGGCAGTGCGCCTGGCGTTCGAGCAACGGCTACTCGACCGCGCCCCGGGGCCACGGGGCCCTTCGAAGTCCTGACCGGCGTCGGCGTGCATACCCGGATCCGGCGATTGTGGCATCGACTCGCGATCCTGTAACCTCCTCGAGGTGGCCGCAACGTCGCTGCCTGAGAACTGTTTGCTCATGACCCCGGTCGCTCGACGGATTCTGCGCGTGACGGCGCTCGCCAGCCGGCCCGACGCACGCCGATCTGGCAGGGAGACCTTTTCCGGGAGAGTAGTGATGCGGAGACGAGTTTCCTTGTTCGCGGGCTTGGTGCTGCTCCTGATCTCATCCGGGTGCACCCTCAGCCAGGTCTTCCTATATGGCCTGCTGTTCGAGATCGACTTCCCACCGGGCGTCTGGACCAAGTTCGCCTGCTTCGAGTTCGGTAACAGCCCGTTCGAGATCGTGGCCGGCCCCTACGAGATTTCGGGCCTGTTCAACCAGGACGACAGACTTCCCAAGAAATTGAGGGTTCGCTATCAGATCGAAGATCATCTGGGGCAAACGATGCAGCGTATGACCCACCAGTACACAATCGGTCGGGACGGCTCGTTTACGGACACCTACCGACTCAACGCTGACTTTGTCGTCCCCGTCGGGTACTACCTCTGCATGTATCTGCTCCCCAAGCGAAACGCCCTCATAGTTGGGGCGCTTCTGGAGTTCCTCAACTACCAGAATAGCGACCTGGTCTCGGCGGCGGACGGGTCGCCCGACCCTCGCTTCTAACACTGAGGATCGCGAGAAAGCCGATGCGCAGAATTTTTCCCGTCCAAGTAATCCTTGCAGCGATGGCCGCCCTCCTCATGCTCGTTCCCCCTGCCGAGGCCCAGTTGGGCGGCCTCGCCCGGAGAGCCAAGCGCGCCGCCGCCAAGTCGATCGAAGAGATGATCGCCAACGCCGCCAAGTGCGTGGTCGATGACCAAGCCTGCGCCGAACAGGCCGAGAAGGACGGCAAGCAGATCGTCTACACCGACGACCAGGGCAACGTCCTCACCGATGACGAGGACCAACCGGTTACCGACCCGGAAGAGGCCCGGCGACTCACCGGAAAGACCGAGGGCAATTCCGAGGCTCCAAGCGAAGGCGTGTGGCGCAACTACGACTTCGTCCCTGGCCAGACCGTGTGGTTCGCCTCCGACTTCTCAGGCGAACCGGTCGGGCGTTTCCCGGCGCGTCAACTCGAATTCGTCCGTGGCAATATGCAGATCGTCGAGCTCAACGGCAGCAAGGTCCTCGAGGTCTCCACCTCGAGCGTCTTCCGGGTGCACCTGCCCGACGTTTTGCCCGACGACTTCACGATCGAGTTCAACTATAAGGCTGCTTCGGCTAACACCGAGGTGGATGTTCACATCGGCGAGCTGAAGGGTGTTGCGAGCAAGTCCGACAAGCACTTCGTCCGCGTCTACCATCGCGCGGGCATCGTCTATCACGGCAACATGGTTTCGAGCCTCGACGGTATTCGCGTCTCCAGGCAGATGCTACCGGTCCGCATTCAGGTCGATGGTGATCCTGAGGCTCCGGACTACAGCATCGTCTACGTTGGCTCCCAACGCGTAGCGCAGGTTCCCAACGCCACCTTCCCGCGCGCCGAGCTGATCGAGTTTCGCATGAGCGGCAACAACCGCTTGCGAAGCTACATCAGCAACATTGTCGTCGCCGTCGGGCTCGACTCTCTCTATGACTCCCTCATGGCCAACGGCGAGTTCACCACCCATGGGATCCTTTTCGACGTCGGTAGTGCCGATCTGCGTCCCGAGTCGACGCCAACTCTGGAGGAAATCCTGACCGCCCTGACCGACCACCCCGACTTGAGCCTCGTTATCGAGGGCCATACCGATGCCGCCGGCGACGATGCCGACCAGGGTGCCGAGCACGGCGCACAGGGCGGTCTGGCCGGTGTTGAGGGCGTTGAAGCGCAGGACGGCCAGGGCGCCGAACACGACCCAGAAGGCGTGCTCGACGGCGGTGAGCCG
>JACZXM010000412.1 GCA_022571615.1 Acidobacteriota bacterium
TTCCACCGCCGACATCACATCGTCGAAGCGGACGCCGAAGTTGGGATCGTGCCACCCGATGTACGCGCCTTCCGGCTGGCTGGCTACGAAACGCAGATCTTCGACCAGGCCGTCCGGGTCAAAGGGTTGATACTTGACCACCGAGTCGATGCAAAAGCTGCAGGTGTAGGGGCAGCCCAGGCTGGCCAGCATGGGTACGAGCTTGATCTTGGTCGGCGACTTCTCGATGGTGTCCCTGATGTACTTCCAGCGCTCGCGCACCGTGGGCAGTGTGGCCGGCTGTCCAGGCGAGCTGAGCTCGCGGCCCAGCGGGCGGTGGGGCAGGCAGTCGTCCAGTACGTCATGGATCAGCGACTCGTCGGTGAACCCGAGCACGTAGTCGAAGTACTTGACCGCATCCTCCGGATAACAGCGGGCGTGAGGCCCGCCGAGGACGGTTACCGCCCCGCGTTGCCGGAACAGGTTGCTGAGCGCATAGGAGAGCTGGGCCGCTTGCGAGAAAGCCCCGATAAACAGGATATCGAGGTCTTCGGGAAAATCAGCCACCAGGTCCTCGCTTCCGGTGAAGCATACGAAGGTGACCTCATGGCCGGCTTTTTCGCACCAAACGGCAACGGCCTGGGGCATGATGCTGGCCAGGCTGGGGTGCATGACCCGGGCCCACAGCGCCTTGGTCGGCGCCTTGGTGACCAGATCCAGAACGCCTACACGAAGGGGTCGTGCCAAGCTCTACCTGCCTGCCGTTGAGAGCGGTGGCCCGCACTCGCTCGTGCTCTTGGAAGCCGTCATCCGCGGGCCCAGTGCCAGATGCAACAGCCGACACAATACGCGATGGGCGAGTGACAGAGTAGCCCCCGTGGTCCTTGCGGCCGCCTAGATGCAGGTCATGCGTCGGCGGTCTCCGTCACCGCGAGCGCTTGCGCCGCCACCGCAGTAGCCGCCGCGGTGACCGGACGGGCGCGACGGACGTGCTTGATTAGGGCACCGTAGGCTTCGTCGTGCAGGCACCAGATAACGCGGCCGTCGGCGGTGCGGAGGCGGCGCAGGTAGCCGTCTTGACGTAGGAACCGGGCGCAGCGCTCGTCGCGCTGGCCGGCGAGCCGTTGGGGTTCTACCTCGTGGAGCACGGCATTGTCCTGCACCACGCGCTCGCCGCTGAGGGCCTCGAGCCACCGGCGCATGCCGATCGCGGCATCGTTGCCGTAGGCGAGATCGAACCAGTGCCGCAACGACAGCCGCGGTGCGGCGAAGGCCACCGGGGAAGCGGCGGCTATGAAGGCGAAGAACACCACCATCAGGTCGACGAACACAGCCATGAAGGCGAAGATGATCGCCGAGGCCTGTCCGTTGACCAAATCGACCATCGCGTGCTGCCAGTACTCCTCCTCCTCGAGCGGGCTGGTATCGAGGATGAACGGATCGACCGCCGGTGCGGTGAACGAGCCTTGCACCTCGCGGATGCGCTCGGCCGGAACCGCCAGCGAAGCCCGCGCGTAGATCGTGCGCAGCCCCTCCTGGCTGACTTCCTGGTCGCCGGTCAGGGTGGCGATCTCGATATCGAGGGCGCCCAGGGCCGTGATCATCTCGGATTCCATCTGTCGCAGGCGCGGCAACACCGTGGTCAGGAATCGATAGCGCTCCCCGGCGCCGCTGGCCACGCGATCGATATCGAGTCGCAGATCCGACTCGCCAACCAGACGCTGCAGGTAGGGGTTAGAGATGTTGTGCAGCCCGCCGCCGGAACCGCGCTCCATGGCGATACGCACTTGCAGCTCCGCCTCGGCTTCACGCAACGTACCGAGCGTGCCCGCGGTCTGTCCCCGGGCGTCGACCAGATAGCGCCGCAGCGACTCCCAGCGATCGGTCTGGCGCCCCTTGGCGATCGTCTCCTCGGAGTAGCCGCGGTAGTAGAAGACGTAGGAGGTAAAGCTCGACATCATCACGGTAAAGGCGATGATGAACACCAGCAGCGCCCGCAGCCCCACCTGCTCGCGGAAGGTCACCGTCGCCGACAGCATGCCGAGCTGAATGATAACGGCCAGCCCGGCGGCGGCCAGCAGCGCGTACTGGAAGTCCGGGAAGATCTCGGAGATGCCATGGAAGGTGCTGTAGCCGGATACCAGGCAACCGATGGCAGCGGCCAGCGCCGGGAAGGTGCGCACGGGCGATCTGAGTGTCTGCATGAGGGCTCGAAGCATCCGGTCTCCTTCCGCGCACATCCGTCGCGGGTGCTCGGCTGCCTCCCTCGCCAAATTATCGCCCCAGCGATTCGAGACTGCCATGATATCAGGCCGCGTTGCGTCCGGGCCGGGACGCACGAACCGCTGGTTGCATAGTCTCCTGCCGGGCGGAGAAAGTTTCATCGCCACGGCAAGAGGCGCGCTCGCTGGCCGGCCCGCGCGCTTCACCCGTACGGTACGGTGGAAGTGTCATGAGCTCGCGAATCGTGGTCGTCGGCAGTCTCAACATGGACTTGGTGGTGCGGGCCGCGCACATTCCGCGCCCCGGCGAGACGGTCATCGCCAGCTCCGATATGCAGCGATTCCCCGGCGGCAAGGGCGCTAACCAGGCCTGCGCCGCGGCCCGGCTCGGGGCCTCGGTGGGCATGGTGGGCAGGGTTGGCGAAGACGACTTCGGCGCCGCGCTGATCGAAAGCATTGCAGGGGCCGGAGTGGATACCCGGCACGTGCTGCGCGATCCGGCCGCCCCCACGGGCGTCGGGCTGATCGTGGTCGATGAGAAGGGGCAAAACAGCATCGTGGTCTCTTCAGGAGCCAACGCACGCGTCGGCGAGGCCGACCTGGCTGCGGCGGGGGACCTAATCGAGGGGGCCGGCCTGTTGGTGCTTCAGCTCGAGATCCCGTTGACCACGGTGATCGCGGCGGCAAGGTGGGCCCGGGAACACGGAGTACGGACGATCCTCAACCCGGCGCCGGCCCGCGAGTTGCCGGCCGAGCTGCTGGCGCTGATCGACATCCTGATCCCCAACGAGACCGAGGCCGCGATGCTCTCGGGTCGCAACGTCGGCACCGATGACGAGGTCCACGAGGCCGCCTCTTCGCTTCGCCGGATGGGTGTGCCAACGGTCATCATCACGCGAGGAAGCGCGGGCTGCTCGCTGGTGACGCAAGCTGGCGTGTCGCAT
>JACZXM010000020.1 GCA_022571615.1 Acidobacteriota bacterium
GCTGCGTGTACGGCAGGACTACATGATCGCCGAGGGCTTGCTGCTGCCGTACGAGAACGGCACCGAGACCCCACCCGAGCTGGCCGAGTGGGCCCTGGCGCGGGTGCGGCAGCTGTCCGCGCACGAGGTCGGGCACACGCTGGGATTCGGGCACAACTATTGGGCCAGCAGCCAGGGCCGGATCTCGGTCATGGACTACCCCCACCCTCTGGTCACGCTCAACGATGACGGCAGCCTGGACATCTCGGAGGTCTATGACATCGGTATCGGGGAATGGGACAAGGTCAGTGTGGCGTATGCCTACCAGGACTTCCCACCGGGGGCCGACGAGGCCGAAGAGCTGCCCGCCATCCTCGATGAGGCCTGGGAGCGCGACCTGATCTACATGACCAACCAGGACATGTCGGCGCAGCCACGGGTGCACCAGTGGGCCAACGGCGCCGACCCGGCGGCCGAGCTCAACCGCATGATGGCCGTTCGGCGGGCCTCGCTCGAGAGGTTCGGTGTGAATGCCATCAAGCTCGGGCAGCCGCTGGCGACGATCGAGGAGGTGCTGGTGCCGCTGTACCTGCACCATCGCTATCAGGTCAGCGCGACGGCATCGGCCATCGGGGGCCTGAACTACCACTACGCGCTGCGAGGCGACCGACACGGCCCCGCCGCGCCCCCGGTTCCCGCCCCCGCCCAGGAGGCGGCCCTGGAGGCATTGCTCGCGGTCCTGGAACCGGCACAGCTCGCGCTGCCGCGTTCGCTGCTGGAGGTGCTGCCGCCACGGCCGACGGGTTACTTTCGCCATCGCGAGCTGTTTCCGCGCAACACCGGCCCGATGTTCGACGCCATCACCCCGGCGGTGGTGGCAGCCCAACAGGTTGCGGCGGAGCTGTTCAACCCGTCGCGGGCCGCCCGCCTTATTCAGCAGCGCGCCCTGGACCCTTCCCTCCCCGGACTGGATGCCATCATCGACAGGACCCTGGGGGCGGTGTTTCACGCCGAGCCGTCGGATGCATACGAGGCCGAGATCTCTCGCGCACTCCAGAGGGTGGTGACCGAGCAGTTGATGTCGCTGGCGGCTAGCGCGCCGATGCCTCAGGTGCGGGCCATCGCCTCCTCGCGCCTGCAAGCCATGATCGCCCTCCTGCACGCGCAAGTGGCAGCCAAGCGAGGCGGCGAGACGCCGCAGCCCGGGTTGACTGCGAGCGCCGAGCAGGCGCACTTTGACCTGCTGGCAAGTGATATCGAGCGGTTCCTCGGGCGGCCTGCGGAGGCCTACTCGGCGCCTCGGGCGTCGACATCGCCGCCGGGAGCTCCGATCGGCCAGCCGGCACCGTCATGGCTTTCCCCGGCAGGCAGCGGCCCCGACAGGTTGCCGCCCACCGTTTCGCTAATCGACCTGCTGTGGCCGCCGACGCCGGCATGCTCGATCGATCAGCGCTAGGAGTCTGGCCGAGTCAGGGCCGCGTCGACGGCATGCGATCTGTCTGCCCGGTGTCCATCGGCGGTGCCACCTCGGGGCACGCCGCATCCGACGCCGGGCCGGTGGTGCGGAGGTCGAGGTAGGTGGCGGTGGCGTAGGAGGTGAACCCCGGCACGCCCGCGAGAATCCGACTGTCCACCACGTGGGGAAACTCGACGAACGCAGAGTACGGCTGGCCGGGGGCCAGCGTGCCCGCGCCCACCACCACCTCGGAGGCGCGGAACGTGAGGTACTCGCCCTGAAACGGCAGGCCGGTGTGGAAGAGGCGCTCGCCTTGGCAATCGGCGATGACGACAAAGATCATGTCGTCGACGATGTCGCGTGGATCGGCGACGCCGTTGGAGTACTCGCTCCATCGCACCTGCAGGTCGAGTGACGGATCGATCTGTAGGGGCGACACTTCGACCCCCTGCTGGATCAGCGAGATGCGGATCGGCGCCGGCAGGTCGGTCCGACCATCCGGTCCCTCCAGCCGCAGTGAAACGTGCCGCAGCCGGCCTTCCGACATCTCGATGTCGAAGGCAAAAGATCCGTTCGGGTACGCCGCGTCGAGCTCCTGGAGCGAGTCGAAATGGCCCCCCTCGACGTACCAGGTCTCGCCGCGGTCCTCGAACTGCAGCGGCGCCCCCGGCGGCTGCTGTGGGCGCAGTACGGCCGAGACGATCCTCCCACCGGGTTGGATGAAGATCTCGGAAAAGAAATGGTAGTTCAGCAGCGTCAGCTGCCCGTCGCTGTCCTGCGCCCAGTTGGATGACTTCACCAGGACGAAGAACGAGACATCCGACCCGCCTCTGCAGGTGGCCAGCGCCAGCACCAAGAGGAGCAGGCCGCAACCGAGCACCGCGCGCCGGACTGGCTCGATCGGCGCTCGTCCTACCGACTCGGTCAACTCTCCCGCCGCCACGCTAGAGTCACCATCCCCCGCTCCAACGACTCGCCATCGAGCCGCATCGCGGTTCCCGCGCCGAGATCCACCGCGACCGCGCTCGCTCCGGTTTGGACGCCGAGGTCGACGAATGGCTGCCGGGCTCGATCCCGGGCTGCGTCCGGATCGCCCAGCATCCAGCCATACACCGGCCCGAGATGCTCGTCATAGTGCCGCTGCGCCGGGCCTTCGATGGTCACTGACGTATCCTCTCTCGGACTACATCGTTCATGGGCAACACAGGCCGCCTTCGGGCTTGTGGCAGCGTCCTCGATCGGTTTTCTTTACCCTGGGTAGCAATCCTACCGTCAACTCTTGCACACCGACCCAACCCGACCCGATCCGAACGAACCGGAGCACCTCCCGTGCCGATCATCCAGGAAGACGACCGCAACGAACCCCTCTACCGCATGCGGCACTCCCTGGCCCACGTGATGGCCCAGGCGGTCAAGAAGCTCTACCCGGGAACCCTGCTCGGCTTCGGTCCCCCGGTGGCGAACGGCTTCTATTACGACTTCCTGTTTTCGGAGGACGCCGAGATCAGCGAGGACGATCTTGCCCGCATTCAAAAGGAAATGCGCAAGATTATCGACGAGCACCAGGAATTTTCGCGTGAGGACCTGTCGGCACAAGATGCCCTCGAGCGCATACGGGCCATGCAGGAACCCCACAAGCTCGAGTATGCGCAGGAGCTTCTGCAGCAGCACGACTCGTTGAGCTTCTACACCAACGGCCCGTTCGTGGACATGTGCGAGGGTCCGCACGTCGAGAATACCGTCGAGCTGCCCAAGGACGGCTTCAAGCTCGACTCGCTCGCCGGAGCGTACTGGCGCGGCGACGAGAACAACGTGATGCTCACTCGCATCTACGGACTCGCCTTTCCGACCAGGAAGGAGCTCAAAGAGAAGCTGCGACAGATCGAAGAGGCCAAGCAGCGCGACCACCGCAAGTTGGGCCGCGAGCTGGGCATCTTCATCATCAGCGACGAGGTCGGCAAGGGCCTGCCGCTATGGCTGCCCAACGGCGCCATCATCCGCCACGAGCTCGAAAAGCTCGCCTACGAGACCGAGTTCCGCTATGGCTACCTTCCGGTTGCGACCCCCCACATCACCAAGGAGAAGCTGTACTGGACCTCCGGGCACCTGCCGCTGTACGAGAAGGTCATGTATCCGCCGTTGCGGATGTACGAGGATGCCGAGGAGGGCGGGGCGGCGGCCGAGAGCGGCGAGGGCGAGCCGGAGAAGTACTACCTCAAGCCGATGAACTGCCCGCACCACCACATGATCTACGCCGCACAGCCTCGCTCGTACCGCGACCTGCCGCTGCGGCTGGCAGAGTACGGCAGCTGCTATCGGTTCGAGCGCTCGGGCCAGCTCCAGGGCCTCACCCGGGTGCGCGGCATGTGCATGAACGACGCCCACCTCTACGTCACCCCCGAGCAGCTGCTGGAGGAGCTCAAGGCGGTGATGGAGCTACACCGCGAGTACTACGAGCTGTTCGGCTTCGACAACTACTTCATGCGCCTGAGCCTCTGGGACCCCGAGGATCCGAAGCGCGCCGAGAAATACTTCGACCAGCCGGAGGCCTGGGAGTTCAGCCAGAAGATCGTGCAGCAGGCGCTCGAGGAGCTGGGCCTCTGGTACAAGCTCTCGGTCGGCGACGCCGCCTTCTACGGACCCAAGATCGACGTTCAGTTCCGCACCGTGCTGGGCCGCGAGTTCACGCTCTCGACCAATCAGCTGGACTTCGCGCAGCCGGCACGCTTCGGCCTCAAGTACGTCGACCGTGACGGCACCGAGAAGACCCCGTATTGCATCCACCGCGCCCCGCTCAGCACCCACGAGCGCTTCATCGGCTTCTTGCTGGAGCACTACGGCGGCGCCTTCCCCACCTGGCTGGCACCCGTCCAGGTGGTGGTGATCCCGATCGGTGAGAACCAGCTCGCATACGCGTCCAAGATTCGCGACACGCTGAGATCTTCCCTGGTGCGCACCGAGACCGATGATTCCGATGCCTCGATGGGCAAGAAGATCCGCACCAACGTCACGCGCAAGGTGCCGATCCTGTTGGTCGTCGGCGGTCGCGAAGCCGAAGCTGGCACCGTGACCGTTCGCCGCTACGGCATCAAGGAGCAGCGCTCGATGTCGCTGGAGGCGTTCGTGGACGCCGTCGCGGAAGAGATCCGCGGTCGGCAGCACGTCACCGAGTGGTAGAGGGCGCCACGGCCGGCAGCCTGGCGGCGCGCTCCGTCAGCAACTCCGTGATCCTGGCGACCCGCCGTGACCGGGTCTCGGGGCTCTTGGCTCCAAGGACGAAGCGCAACATCTCCCGACGCAGGCCCGGCGGCAGCAACCACAGCGCCTCCACCCCCCGCTCGATCCGCTCGGCCGCGGCAACAATCTCTTCGGGCATCGGCAGCTCGGGATCCGTGTCAGGGCGCAACTCGATCGACACCTGGTCGCCGGTGTCGGCCTGCGCCGCCTTGCGCAGCTCGTCGTGAAGGAACAGGCGCAGTCCCCCGTCTGGGGATGGCATCAACATTGTCACTCGACTCTTTCCTCCCACCACCACCACCACGGGTGGGTAATGCCACTCGGCGAAAGCGCTCGCCACCTCGGGCGGAACGTCGACGCAACGGAGGATCCCCTGACGATAGATCGTCGCCGAGAACACGTGGCGGTCCTGCGGCTGCATGCAGACTACCCGTCGTCTGCCAGCCGAGCGGCAAAGCGCTCGCGGAGCTTGGCGAGCTTGGGATCGATCACCATGCGGCAATAGGGCTGCTGCGCATTGCGCTGGTAGTAGTCCTGGTGGTGCCCCTCGGCGGCGTAGAAGTCCTCGAACCGCGTGACCTGGGTGACAAACGGTGCCGGCCAGATGTCGCCGCGCTCGAGCTCGGCGATGGTCTGATGGGAGGCGGCGAGCTGGGAGCCCGATTGATAGAAGATCGCCGACCGATACTGCGATCCGACGTCCCCTCCCTGGCGATCCTGCGTGGTCGGGTCGTGGATGGCGAAGAAGACCTCGAGCAGATCCCGAAACGAGATGACTTCTGGATCGAACTCGATCTGCACCGCCTCGGCATGCCCGGTCTCACCGGAGCACACCGCCTCGTATGAGGGGTCGGGGACCGTGCCCCCCGAGTAGCCCGAGACCACACGCGAGACCCCGGCGAGGCGCTCGAAGACCGCCTCCAGGCACCAGAAGCACCCGCCTGCCAGTGTCGCCGTTTCCATGCTCATCATTCTAACCTTGAATCGGCCTGCCGAATTGCGTTCGGGAGTGAACGGTCACAGCCAGCTGCGCAGCTAGTCGCCCGGCGAAGAAACAAGCGACTGGCGTATCCACGGCAGCAGATGCTCGAGATCGCAGCGGCCGGCTTCCAGCAGGCCGATGAGGAATCGGTGCGCCTCATCCGGATCGACGATTAGCTTCCAGCCGTTCAGCCGCAGGAAGACGTCGGTGGCGAAGAAGGCCACCCGCTTGTTGCCGTTGACGAAAGGGTGGTTCATCACCAGCGATTCGAAGAGCGCCGCCGCCATTTCTGCGAGGTCGCGATAGTAACCGGTCTGCGGCCGGTACAGGGCGCTCTCCAACAGCCCGAGGTCGCGCACCCCGCCCAAGCCCCCGAACCGGGAGATCAGCTCGGTGTGGATCGCGAGAACCTCGTCGACCGAGAGATGAACGACACGATCACTCGGCAAGGAGGCGCCCCAGCTCCTCGTTCTCGTTCATCGAATCTTGCAGATGAAGCAGAACCTCTGGACGCACCCGGCGACGCCGAACGTACTCCCGAATCGCCTCCGTGAGCAGGCCCGAGATGCTC
Source organism: Acidobacteriota bacterium (assembly GCA_022571615.1). Classification (GTDB taxonomy): domain Bacteria; phylum Acidobacteriota; class UBA890; order UBA890; family WLXD01; genus JACZXM01. Next base: position 6,226 of record JACZXM010000020.1, read on the forward strand.
TGGTGCGACTCGGCTGCCAGCTCCTTGAGATCACTCCAGGCCGTCTGCTCTACCTTCGAGCTGATCTTGATGGCTGCCATGGGCGGGTTCTCCTTGACGTGTCATGATACATCAAGACAGTTGAACCTGAAAGCCCCGCTTCATTGCCTCATCAGCTCTCCACCATTGCCTCGATCAGCCGGTCGATGTCGGCCCGCTGGTTGTACAGGTGCGCCGAGATGCGGATACCGTCCCCTCGGGCCGACACCAGGACACCGCGCTCGGCCAACACCTGCTTGCAGGAGCTTGGATCCGGGACGCGGACGTGGACGATGCCCGAGCGATGCTGCGCCGGCATCGCGGGAGCATCGAGCCCGGCCTCCTGGAGCCGCTGCACCAGGACCTCGTTGAGCGCCAAGACACGCCGTTCGATGGCGTCGGTTCCGAGCTCAGCGAACATCTCGAGCGCTGCACCGAGCGAGAAAATGCCCGCAAAGGGCGGATGTCCGAGCTCGAGCGCGGCGGCCGAATCGTCGAGGTCGAGTCGGTCGGCGATCAGCGCATAGGGATCGCGGGCGCTGCGCCAGCCCGCCGCGGGGAAGCCGGCGGGATCCAGATGACGCCGGTTCACGACCAACAGCGCGACTCCATAGCCAGCGGTCAACCACTTGTAACTGCTGCTGACCAGGAAATCGACCGGGGTGGCGGCGAGATCCACCGACAGGGCCCCGAGTCCCTGGGTCGCATCGATCACCAGCGTCAGCCCGTGCTCGCGGCAGAAGCCACCGATCTCGGTCAGGTCGTAGCGGTAGCCGGTCCGATAGTGCACCAGGCCCAGCGCAAGCACTCCGGTCTGGGGCGTCAGCGCGGCACGCAGCGACTCCAGGGAGGCACCGCCGAGCGGCCCGGGCTCGACAAAGCTCACCTCGTAGCCCAGTTGCAGCCACGGCAGGGTGACGGACGGAAACTCGTCCCGCACAGCGATCACGCCGCCACGGCCGCGGAGCATGGTGGCCGCGAGGTTGAGCCCGACGGAGGCATTACTTACGAAGGCGACTTCCCGGCCCGAAACACCGAGGAAATCAGCCGCTCGGGCGCGCACGTTCTCCACCCGCTCGAGCCATTCGTCCCAGTGCACATCCCCGTCCCGCAACGATGACTCGTAGTACTCGCGTCCCGCGGCTGCCGCGGCCGCCGATATCGGCGCACCGGCGGCGGTGTTCAGATAGGCGCAGCCCTCGACAGCCGGAAACCGGGCCCGGATCTCACTCCAGTCGATCAGCGTCCGGCTCCTCTCCGCTGCCTGGGGCCAGGGCCGGGCCCTCCAGACCATTGACGGTGCAGCGCGCGGAGGTATCGACCTCGAGTCGGAAGACATCGGGCCGGGCGTAGTGACCGTCGGTGTCGAGCACCATGTGCCCCTCTTCGATGCGCCCCGGATCCACCGTCGCGTACACCACCTCCGGGCCGTCCAGGGCAGGTTCGGTGACGAAGCTGATGTCGGGCGCGATCAGAGTGGAGCCACCGCGCAGCAGCGCTGTATCGTCATCGCCGGGGATTGAAGCCAACAGCTCGCGGGCCTCCGTCTCTCCCCTGGCCACCGAGTCGAAGCCCTCGAGCATCTGACCGCGGGTGAGCAGGCAACCCGACGCCGCAACGAAACATTGCCCCTCGAACGCGTAGTGACGGCTGCAGACCTGGTGCAACTCGTGAACCCAGGGCCACTGAGCCACGTGCAGGACCTCGCCCTGCGCGTGCATCGCCGCCCGCGCCAGCGGCATCCAGTGCTCCCAACAAACCAGCGAGCCGATCACCCCGTGCTCGGTATCCAACGCCGTCAGCGTGCTGCCGTCGCCCTGGCCCCAGATCAGGCGTTCGGTGTAGGTGGGCACGAGCTTGCGGTGAATCGTGTAGCGCTCGCCGTCGGCTCCGTAGATGATGATCGTGTTGTACAGGGTCGCACCGCGACGCTCGTGTACCCCGATCACGACCGTGACCCCGGCGCTGGCGGCCGCCGATTGCAGCCGGCGGAAGCTCGGATCGCCGATCGTCACCGAGTTGGCGGCCAGGATGCGGTACAAGGCCTTAGCGCCAGGGTGGTTCCAGATCGCGGCCTTCGGGGCCGAATCGATCCACACTGGGTACCCGGGCAACCAGGTTTCCGGGAAGACCACGACGGCGGCGCCGTTGGCGGCCGTCTCCGCGATCAAGGCGTCCGCTCGATCCAGCGTGGCCTCGAGATTCAAGAACACCGGCGCCTCTTGCACCAGGGCAACCGTGAAAGGCTCGCGGGATCGTTCGCTCATGGGTGGATCGCCGGGGACAAGGAGGTCGATTTGGGGCGCACGATATCCCAGCCAAGCCAGGGCCGCCAGCATTCCCGATCCTCAGCCGGGTCTCAGAATAGCTCGCGCACCTTCTTCGGGGGGCGTCCGAGGATCGCGCGGCCGTCGCTGGCCAAGACGACCGGACGCTCGATCAGGATCGGGTTGTCCACCATCAGCCGCAACCACTCGGATCGAGACAACTCCCGATCGCGGATGCCGAGATCCTTGGCCACGCTCTCGTTGGCACGGACGAGCTCCGAGGGTTCCAGGCCCAGCCCGCGCAGCGCCACGTCGAGCTCCCGAAGCGTCGGTGGGTTCTCGAGGTAGCGACGCACCACGTGACGGACGCCGGCGGCCTGGATGAGCGCGAGCGTCGCCCGTGACTTGCTGCAGCGCGGGTTGTGCCAGATCTCCAGTTGCATGCGCACCGTTCTCCATCGGAATCCATAGAGCGGTCCCTACAGCTCAGGTCGTGCGTTGCCCCCATAGCCGATAGGCGGCTGGAAGGACGAACAGACTCAAGAGTGTAGAGGTCAGCAGGCCACCGAGCACCACCTGGGCAAGCGGAGACTGGATCTCGTTGCCGGCCTCAGCCGCACCGAGTGCGAGAGGGATAAGCGCCAGGCCGGTCGTCAGCGCGGTCATGAGGATCGGAGCGAGCCGGTCGAGAGACCCTCGGAAAACCGCGTCCGGCAGCGGGGTTCCCGATTTAACCAGGTCGCGGTACCGCGCCACCAGTAGGATGCCGTTGCGGGTGGCGATACCGAACAGGGTCACGAGTCCGACCAGGGAGGCAACGCTCAGTACGCCTCCTGTCGCGAACACCGTCGCTAGTCCACCGATCAGAGCCAGCGGTATCGAGAGCATGACGAGTGCCGTCGCGCGCCAGCTCCCGAAGGCCATGAACAGCAGCAGCGCGATGCCGGCGAAGCCGAGCAGGCTCGTAGTCGAGATGGTCCGAGCCGCATTCCTCTGGCTCTCGAACTGACCGCCTATCTGGACGAAGTAGTCGGCAGGCAGCTCGATCGAGGCAGCGATTCGACGCTCGATCTCGTCGACGACGCTCCCCACGTCTCGACCGGCTACATTCGCGGACACGACGATCTTGCGCTGGCCGTTTTCCCGGTTCACGAGATTCGGTCCCCGCTCCTCCCGGATCGATGCCAGCTGTCCGAGCGGTACTGGCCCGCGATCGGTGCGGATGGGGATGTTCTGCAGAACACCCGGCTGGTTGCGGTATTCGGGCGCCAGTCGCACGACGAGATCGAACACTCGATCCCCTTCCCGAATCTGACCCACCACGCGCCCACCAACCGCCGCCTCGACCTCCTCCAACACCTCCTTTACACGCGCACCATGGAGGGCCAGCGCCGCGCGGTTCACCTCGACCTGTAGCTGCGGAACGAAGGACTGCTGTTCCACCTGCAGATCGACCAACCCGACCGTACTTTCGATGGCGTCCCGTATCTCCTCGGCAATCTGGCGCAATTGCTGCATGTCGGTGCCGAACAGCTTGATCGCGATCGCTGCCCGTGTGCCGGAGATCATGTGGTCGATTCGATGCCCGATCGGCTGCCCAATGCTGATGTTGGTACCCGGTACCAGCAGGAAGTCCGTGCGCAGCGCCTCCAGAAACCCCTCACGCCCACGTTCGCCCACACGGTAAACAACGTCGATCTCCGATTCGTTCGACCCCTGAGCGTGTTCGGACATCTCCGCACGACCGGTCCGGCGCGACGTCGAGACCACCTCCGGGTGCGCCAATGCGATGCGCTCGATCATCGTCCCGATGATGTCGGCTTGTTCTAGGCTGGCGCCCGGCAGCGTCACGGCGTTGATGACGAGCGTGCCCTCGTTGAACTCGGGCAGGAACGTGCGCCCGAGCAACGGCGTCGAGCCGATCGCGAGCATAAAGCAGATGATAGCGGCGCCGACCGGTACCATTGGCCGCCGCAGTGCGGCGGCGAGCGCGGGGCGGTATGCGCGCTGGCACAGGCGCACCATCAGAGGCTCGCCCGTCTTACGTCGTGCCGCCTGCGGTAGCAGCATGAGACAGAGCACCGGTGTGACCGTCAGTGACACCAGGAGCGACATCAGGATCGCCATGACATAGACCACGCCCAGGGGCCGGAGCAAGCGACCCTCGACGCCACTCAGGAAGAACAGCGGCAGGAAAACGACGATCACCACAAAGGTCGCATAGACGATGGGAACGACGACCTCCTTGGCCGCCGTGATCACGGTCTCGGTGCTCGATGTTCGGGCTGCGGAGCCGTCTGCCGACCTCTGGCGCAGTCTCTTGGAGATGTTCTCGACGCCGATGACGGCATCGTCCACCAACGCGCCGATGGCGATCGCCATTCCTCCGAGGGTCATGGTGTTGATCGAGATCCCAGCGGCCCAAAGACCGATCACCGTCCCAAGCAGCGACAGCGGAATCGCCAGCGCCGAGACCAGCGTTGTCCGCCACGACATCAGGAAAACCACCAGGACGACTACCGCCAGCAGCCCGCCGTCTCGCAGGGCGGCGTTCACGTTGGCGATCGCCACCTCGATGAAATCGGCCTGGCGGAAGATGTCGCGCTCGAAAATGACCGTTCCGGGGAGACTCTCGAGCATGAGATCGAGCTCCCGGTCGATTCGCCGGGTCAACTCGACCGTGTCAGCTCCGGGCTGCTTGAGGATGGACAACACGATGGCCGGTTCGCCGTTGACCGATCCTGCGCCCAAACGCGGTGCCGGTGCCAGTACCGCTCGACCGACGTGACGCACCAGCACGGCACCGCCTTCCCGCCGCCGGATCACGCTATTGGCAAGGTCTTCGAGCGAGCCGACCCTGCCCAGAATCCGGACGGGTACCTCCTGGCTCCGGTGGATCAGAAACGAGCCGCTACCGGCGTCGCTCGCCTCGCCGACCGCTTCGGCAACTTCCTCCAGGCTCAGGCCGTAGCTCCGCAACATCCGCGGATCAACCTGCACCTGGTATTGCTTGACCTCACCTCCGAGCGGGATGACCTGCGCTACCCCGGGGATCGACATCAGGCGGCGGCGTACCGTCCAGTCGACGATAGCCCGCAGCTCCATCGCATCGAGCACCTCGCTTCGGATGCCGAGCAGCAGGATCTCGCCCATGATCGAGGTGATTGGTCCCATGGCCGGTGGGCCGGTTCCCTCGGGAAGGCCGGCAGCGGCATGCTGCAGCTTCTCACCGACGATCTGGCGAGCCTTGTAGATATCGGTTCCCCACTCGAACTCGACCCAGATGATCGAGATGCCCATCGCCGACGAGGAGCGCACGCGACGCACGCCGGTAGCGCCCATCACCGTGGTTTCGATCGGGAAGGTAACCAGGCGCTCGACCTCCTCGGGAGCCAGGCCGTGCGCCTCAGTCAGGACCGTTACCGTGGGCGCCGTCAGGTCGGGAAAGACATCTACGGGCATGGTAAGAGCGAGGTAGCCGCCACCGACGAGAAGCAGCCCCGCCGCAGCAAGGACGACGACGCGGTTTCCTACCGACCAGTCGATCAGGTTCGCTAGCATCTGGAGCCTCCTGCCGGTCAGTGGGCGTGGGCCGGGGCGGCGTCCGGAGACAGAGCCGCCAGGCGCACCAGGTAGGCGCCGCGGACGACCACGCGCTCGCCTGGTTCGACGCCGGAGAGAATCTCGACCATGCCGTGGTCCTTGATGCCAAGGCGCACGGTTCGCTCCTCGAACGTCTCACCCGCAAGCTGCACGTAGACGACATCGACGCCGGCAAGCGTGAGCAGAGCTTCTTCCGGTACCGCAAGGACCGTCCGTGGCTCCTGAACGCGGATCCGCGCGGTGGCTGTCATCCCGGGGCGAAACCGACCGTCCTCGTTGTCGAAGCTGTAGAGCAATGGCCCCGTGCGCGTGCTCGGCACGACCTGAGTCGCCAGATCCAGGAGGGCGCCTGCTGCAGCCCAGCCGGCGGAGGTGCGCGTGGCATCTGTGTAGACGGCACCGGAGGCGCCGACGAGACTCGACGGGCGAATGGCCGCCGTTAACGGCTGGCCCACCGCGTGCTGCTGGAGCAGGTGATGGAGCTCGGGCTCTGGCACCTCGACACGAACGACGAGGTGACTCAGGTCGATGATCCGGAACAGCGTCTGCTCGGTGTCCACAGGCTCGCCGGCCGTGACCCCGAGAGTCGCTACGGTACCGGAGATCGGCGCGTGCAGAAGCAAGGAACCGGCGCTGTCCGTCGCTTCCCGGTTGAGCCCGGATCTCCTGAGCTCGACTGCAGCCAGGTACGCCCTGGCGTTCTCTAGCTCAAGGGCGGCATGCCGCAAGCGGCGGACGGGAACGACACCAGCCTCGACCAGTCTCCCGGCACGAGAGTGCTCATCTTCTGCGGCCTGCACTCGGTTGCGTGCCTCGACCAGCTCGGCCTGGAGCGTGTGCCAGCCAGCAACCGCTCCGGGAAGGGGGACGATCGACGCCAGGACCTGCCCTCGACGCACGGGCGTGCCAGGAATCGGTAGACCTCCCGCGGGAGCCTGGAGGACGCCTGCCGTCGGAGCCGCCACCACGGCGACATGGCTGGGGTGAACCTCCAGCGCGGCCGGGAAATCTATCGTTTCAGCAAGGCTGACCTCTGCCGCCGTCGCGGTGGCAAACGGGATTCGCCACTGCTGTTCCTTCAGAAAGGGAACGCCACCTACTTCTTCGGATTCCTCCTCCAGGTCGGCCACGAATGCCGCCACGAATACTTGCCAGCCAACCTCGTCGATCTGACCTTCCGGCCCGGTGTAGGTCAGATGTAAGCGCCCAGCACCGGGCTGTTGTGGTGTCAGTGAAGGAAGGAATATCCCTGGCCGGCCAGGCGCGTCGACCTCCGCTTGCTGCCGGGCGGTGCCGTCAGCGGCGCTCAGAACGACGCTCAGACGCCCGCTGTCCACGGACGTGAAACCGTCCAGTCGCGTGAGGTGAACGGCGAAGCTCGACTCGTGGCCCACGACGAGAACGGTGTGCTCGACGAACCACTCGAGATTCGGTGTCCAGCGGGTTTCAGCCGAGGTCTGAGTTTCCGCAGCCCCTGCCGGTGGTGCTTGCACAGGCGAGCCGCGACCGCAGGCCGCCAAGGTGGCAAGCGCCAGCATGGTGGCGACGGGTTGCCGGTTCTGTCGAAGCAGTTCTCCGTTCGTCATTTCGATATCTCCTCTTGGCTCATGCCGCTCGCCCACCGCCATTGGAACCACTGGCGGGTCCTGCGCTCGCTGAGCGCGTTTCGTCGCAGGCGCGCATCCAGTTGCAATCGCACGGCGTCGAGAACCCCCGCGACGCTCATTGCGCCCTCCTCGTAGGCAACGCGAGCCATCACCACCAGATCGTCGGGTGTGTCGGCGGCCAGAGCCTTCAGCGCCTCACTGGCGCTGCGGTACGACTCCCACGCCGCCGATCGTTCCGCGATGGCCTCACGCGTCATTGCGGCCCGCTCGCGCTCGCGTCGATGGGTCTCCGCTGTCGCCGCGGCACGCGCGTCTCGGTTGCGATCGAACAGAGGCAGCGCGCCGCCGATACTCCAGACCAGGCCATTGAAGCCAGGATCCAGTCGCGTGTAGCCGAGCGTCACCGTAACATCCGGGATTCCTTGCCTGCCGGCCAGCTTCTCGTAGATCTCCGCCGCTTCCACGCGCCGCTTCGCAGACACGAGATCAGGCCTGGCGTCGACGGAGCCTGATGCCTCCGAGGCCTGTTCATGGCTGGTCGTTGCCAGCGCTGGGGGGCCAGCAGGCTCCAACGCCGGGTCGTCGAGGATCCATCCTGTCGCGGGGACCTCCAAGCCCGTAACGCCCGCAAGGCGCTCCCACCCTGCACGCTGATCTCCCGCTAGCTGGCGCTCCTGGACCGCGAGGCTCTCGGTCTCCATCCGCATCCGGACGACATCGAAGCGGCTGACGTCACCTTCTGCATGCCGCAGCTCGAGAGCACGAAGCAGCTCCTGAACCCGCCGCCGTGTCTCTCCGACCGCCAGCAGCGTCTCCTGAATCGAGTACGCCTCGACGTAGAGCTGCTGCACCGCCAGCGTCAATCGGGCGAGCGACGCCGCACCGTCGGTCTGTGCGACGCGGGCTCGAGCTGTGGCCAACTTTCCGGCAAGCCCCAGCTGTCCACCGATGCGGATGCGCTGCGAGATCGTGGCGATGAACTGGCTCGTACCGGGCACCGCGCCGGGGAAGGTCTCTTGATACGCAGCGAATACGGGATTCGGCCACTTCCCGGCCTGATCCGCCGAGTGGAACGCGGCCTCGATGGCGAACTGCGACGCCGCTACTCGGGGATTCCGACCTCGAGCTGCTTGAACAGCGATCGCGAGACTCAGTGATTGCTTCTCACTTGCCGGTGCAACCGCCGGAACCATGAGAGAAACCAGCAGCGCCCCCGCGATGCCGCGGGCAATAGGCATGAGGTCCTCCGTCTGAAGGAAAGAGAAAAGAAGAACGAACAGGAGCCTTCGCCGGATGCGAGGCTC
>JACZXM010000413.1 GCA_022571615.1 Acidobacteriota bacterium
ACGTTTCCGGCCGCGGAACTGCTACCCGTCGCTTCCGCGGTGCCGCCCTGCGCCAGAGCAAGATTGGCCATCGAAAACGACAACATCAGGATCGCAACGGCGACAATGACGACCGCGGGTCGCAAGGCATGTCGATGCTCATCACGTGGTGACATGAGATTCCTCCGAGCGGTTGCGCGGGGTGGGGGAGAGTTGGGCAACGACATGGCCGCATCCTACACCCACTCCAGGATCCGCCCGCAGGGGATTAGGATACGGGCAGGTTCACCTCGAACGTGGAGATCCCATGCGCAGCTTTTCTTCAATGATGATCGCCCTGACCATGCTGGCGGCAGCGTCGTTTGCGCCTGCCGACACGTATCCACGCCAACCCGGCGTCGACGTGCAACAGTACGTCTTCCGGCTGACCTTGCGCGATGACACCGACAAGATCGAGGGTGTCACCACCGTTGACCTGGTTTTCGTCGCCGCCGGCGTCACGGAGGTGCTGCTGGATCTGATCGGAACGCAAGGTGACGACACCACCGGCATGACCGTCACCGGTGTGTGGATCGCCGGCGCGCTCGCCGCCGGACCCGCCACGTCGGCACGACTGCCGGTTGCCGATCGGGGCACACAAGCACCGTTCGAGCACGCGGGCGATCGCCTGCGGATCCAGCTCGTCGCCCCGAGCAAGATCGGGCAGCGAGCGTTCATCACCGTCGCCTACCACGGCACTCCTGCAGCGGCGCTGCGTATCGGCCCCAACACGCACGGTGACCGCACCTTCTTTTCCGACAACTGGCCGAACAAGGCCAGAAACTGGCTGCCGATCATCGACCATCCCTACGACAAGGCGACCAGCCAGATGGTGGTGATCGCGCCAGCCCACTACCAGGTCGTCTCCAACGGCCTGCTGATCGAGGAAACCGACCGACCCGACGGTAGCCGCCTCACCCACTGGAAACAGTCGGTACCGATTGCACCGTGGTTGTACGTGATGGGCGCGGCGCGCTTCGCGGTACACCAGGACGGCCAGTTCCATGGTGCCCCGATCCAGACCTGGGTCTACCCCCAGGACAGCGACACCGGCTTTGCAACCTTCCCCGCTACCACCTTCGGGGCTCTCGAGTTCTTCTCCGAGACGATCGGCCCGTTCGCCTACGAGAAGCTCGCCAACATCCAGTCGGCCAGCGTCGGCGGTGGCATGGAGGCGGCGAGCGCGATCTTTTACGGCGAGGAATCGGCCACCGGGGCGCGGCCCGACCGGTGGCGCAACGTCATCGTGCACGAGATCGCCCACCAATGGTTCGGCAATTCGGTAACCGAGGCCGACTGGGATGACGTGTGGCTGAGCGAGGGATTCGCCACCTACTTCACGCTGCTGTACCGCGAGCACGCCAACGGCCGCGACGATTTCGTGGCCGGACTACGCCAGGCCCGCGAGCGCATCTTCGCCTTCTACGACACCCAGCCCGACTACCGGATCGTTCACGACAACCTGGACGACATGTCCAAGGTCACCACCGGGATGCAGTACCAGAAGGGCGCCTGGACCTTGCACATGCTCCGTGGCATCGTCGGCACCGAGACCTTCTGGCGCGCCATCCGCACCTACTACCGCACCTATCGCGACGCCAACGCCAGCAGCGCCGATTTCCGCCGCGTGATGGAGGAAACCTCAGGGATGGAGCTGGGCTGGTTCTTCGATCAGTGGCTCCGGCAGGGGGGTGTTCCGGAGATCGCCGCGCGTTGGCGCTACGATGCCGATGCCGCGGTGGTCAGGCTGCAGTTGTCGCAGGTGCAACCCGGCAGCGCCCGTTTCCGGTTGCCGCTCACCGTCCGCCTGCAACTCGCCGACGGTTCGAGTCTCGACACGCGAGTGGACCTGGGACCTTCCGGCACCGCGATCTCTATCAGCGCCGAACAACCTCCCATCTCGGTCCAGATCGACCCCGACACCTGGGTGCTGGCGCGCACCCATCTAGAGCAGGAGGAGCGACCATGAAAGCTCGCCGTCTCATCGTCGCCGTCGCGGCGGCTTGGCTGGTCATCTCGATGTTGCAGCCCGGCTCGGCGCTGGCGCAGCATTACCAGAGCGACTTCCCGCCGCAGGAATTCCAGGCTCGCTGGAGCAAGCTGTTCGACCGCATCGGCGAGGAGGCGGTGGCGGTAGTGCAGGGAGCCCCGCTGGCCAACGGCTTCGTGGTGCCGCGGCAGACGAACGCCTTTTACTACCTGTGCGGTATCGAGACACCGCACGCTTACCTGCTACTGGATGGCCGCGACCGCACCGTGACGCTATACATGCCGCCGCGCAACGAGCGCCTCGAACGTAGCGAGGGACGGGTACTGAGCGCCGATGACGCCGATCGCATCCGCGATCTGATCGGGGTGCACCGGGTTGTGTCAACGGCGGCGATGCGCTCCGATTTCCCACCCGACCTGCAGACGGGGACGGTCATCTACACGATGTTCACGCCGGCGGAGGGGCAGGGACAAAGCCGCTACGAGCTGCAGGCCGCCAACGCCGCCATCGCCGACGATCCGTGGGACGGCCGCCTGAGCCGCGAGGGCCGGCTGGTGCAGCTGCTGCGGCAACGCCACCGGCGCAACCCGGTGCGCGACCTCACCCCCATCGTGGACGCGTTGCGCTCGGTCAAGAGCGAGCGTGAGATCGTCCTGATTCGCCGCGCTTCCCAGCTCGCAGGCCTGGGCATGATGGCCGCGATGCGCTCGAGTGAACCAGGGGTCTGGGAGTACCAACTCGACGCCGCGGCGCGCTATGTGTTCCTGGCCAGCGGAGCGCGCCTCGAGGCATACCGTTCAATCACCGCCTCGGGCACCGACAACATCGCCAACGGCCACTACTACCGGAACGACTCGCGCTTGCGCGATGGTGACCTCGTGCTCATGGATTACGCTCCCGACTACCATTACTACGTCTCCGACATCGGCCGCATGTGGCCGGTGAACGGTACCTACGCACCCTGGCAGCGAGAGCTGCTGGAGCTCATCCTGCGCTACCGCAACGTCATCCTCGGACTCATCCGCCCGGGTGTCACCAGCGACGAGATCCTAGCGGCTGCCCGCGAGCAGATGGTGCCCATCCTGGCGTCGTACCCGTTCTCCAAGCCGATCTACGAGCAGGCGGCGCGCA
>JACZXM010000414.1 GCA_022571615.1 Acidobacteriota bacterium
TCGATACGGTTGACCTGGCCAAGCTCCCGGAGTCAGGCCCCGAGATTCGGGAGATACGGGGCGGAGACATCACCATGGTCTTCCAGGAGCCTATGGTCTCGTTCAGCCCTGTCCACACAATTGGAAACCAGATTCTTGAAGGGATCGTGCTCCACCAGAAGATAAGCTGGGCAGAAGCGCGCACCATTGCCCTGGAAATACTGGGCAAGGTTGGCATACCAAACCCCGATGCTCGCATAGACGAGTATCCGTTCCGGCTCAGCGGTGGGATGCGACAGCGGGCGATGATCGCTCTAGCCCTATCGTCCAACCCCAAACTGCTGATCGCCGATGAGCCCACCACCGCGCTCGATGTGACAACGCAGGCCCAAGTGCTCGAACAGCTGCGAGACGTCACCCGAGAGCATCAGACCGCCATGATCCTGATCACCCACGACATTGCCCTCGTGCGCGAATACGCCGACACGGTGGTCGTGCTGTATGCGGGGCAGGTCTGTGAGAGCGGTCAGGTGGAGGCGGTCATTCAGTCCCCGGAACACCCATATACACAAGCGCTCCTCGAATCGGTGCCACACGCCGATCTAGAACCAGGCGAACGTCTCCTTGCGATCCCCGGCGAGCTGCCCGACCCAACCGTAGTGCCGAGGGGTTGCCCGTTCACCCCGCGTTGCCGCTACGCTATGGACGTTTGTTCCGAGATCAACCCGGCGCTCGAAGTGGTTGGACCCGAGCGCGTCGCCGCCTGCCACTTGGAATCGGTCCCGACGAATACGGTTATGGTATCGTGACCGCTCCGCTGCTCGAAGTGCGCGATCTCGTCAAGCACTTCACTGTGCGCGGCGCAGGGCTCATCGGTCTCGGCCGCAGGGTCGTGCGCGCCGTCGATGGCGTGAGCTTCACGATCGATGAGGGGGAGACCCTTGGGCTTGTAGGTGAGAGCGGGTGCGGCAAGTCGACGCTGGCCCGCACGATCCTCTTTCTCGAGGAGCCGACCCGAGGCGAGATTCTCTTCCAGGGTCAGCCTTTGACGGCCGAGCGAGTGCGTGAACTTCGCCGACGGGCGCAGATGGTGTTTCAGGATCCCTATTTGTCGCTTCCCCCCCGCATGAAGGTGAGGGGCATCGTTGGCGACCCGCTTCAAATTCATGGCCTCGCTCGCGGGCAAGCGCTCGCCGATCGGGTGGCACGGCTCCTGATCGACGTAGGGCTGAAGCCAGACGATGCCTATAAATATCCACATGAGCTGAGTGGCGGGCAGCGCCAGCGGGTCGGCATTGCTCGCGCGCTTGCCGTGCAGCCATCGCTCATCATTGCCGACGAGGCGGTGTCCTCCCTTGATGTGTCGGTGCAGGCGCAGATCCTCAACCTGCTCAAGGATCTGCAGGAACGCCATCGACTTGCGTACCTTTTCGTGTCCCACGATCTTGGCGTCGTCAAATACATGAGCCACCGCATCGCGGTGATGTACCTGGGCCAGATCGTAGAGATGACCACAACAGCCGAACTGCATCGTCATCCGCTTAACCCATACACGAGAGCGCTGCTCTCGGCCATTCCCAGCATTCATGGGAAGGGTCGACGGCGCGTGCAACTCCAGGGCGAGCCTCCCGATCCGGGAAACCCGCCGCCTGGATGCAAATTTCACCCGCGCTGCCCAATTGCCCAGTCGATCTGCGAGAAAGAAGAACCCGCGCTCAAAGAGTGGGTACCAGGCCACCTCGTCGCCTGTCACTTCGCGCTTGAGGCCTCCGAAGAACTGGGCGCGGTCGGTCCGGAATCGGCTGCGCAGGTGACGCCGTGAAAATCAAAGCCGGCGTCGTGGGACTGGGCTTTATGGGACGGCGCTATGTAGAATTCCTCCAGAGGCTGGACGGAGTTGAGGTAACGGCTATCTGCGACATCCGGAAGGAGATTGCGGAGAATCTTGCCAAAACGACCGGTGCTCAGGTCTTGTCGAGGGCCGAGGATCTGGCCACCTCGTCGGATGTCGATGCGGTCTTTGTCTGCACACCCGAAGATCGGCACGTGGATGCCGCTTTGGCCGCGATTGGCGCGGGGAAGGCGGTCATGATCGAAAAGCCAGTGGCCCATTCGCTCGAGGCGGCGCGATCGATCGCGAAGGCGGCTAAGAGCGGCGGTTCGACCGTGATGGTTGGGCATCTTCTCCGGTTCGAGCCTCGATGGTCGGCAGCTAAGCATGCCATCCAAGCGGGGGAGATCGGTGAAGTGGTGAGTATCGCTACACGCCGCGTGGGTAATGTGCTCGACCAGGAGATCCTGGCCGGTCGGACGACCATCCCGCTGTACTATGGGGTCCACGATTTGGACATCGTTCGCTGGCTTGCAGACGCGGAGGCGGTCACCATTTATGCTTCTCGTCGATCTGGAGTGTTGCATCAATCCGGGTACGAGATCCACGATCTGTACTGTGCCATTTTGAGATTCGACAACAATGTTCTGGCAACTGCCGAACTCGGGTGGCACGTGCCCGCAGCCGCGCTTGCTGCGCCTACGACCGGCCTCACCGTGGTTGGCACGGAAGGCTGGCTCAAGGTCGAACAGGCCGCTACGGGACTCCAATATTGGTCGGGATCCGGCCAGCGATCTGTCCATCCAGTCGGTGACGTGACCTTCTGGCCGGAGGTGCATGGTGTACCCGGGGGCGCCTTGGCCACTGAGCTTCTGCATTTCCTGGAGTGCGTGAGGACCGACATGCAGCCCGTGATCACTCTTGCGGACGCGATTGAGGCGCTGCGGCTGTCCCTGGCGATGGAGGCCTCCGCAGATCGAAATGAAATCATCCGTCTGTCGGAATTTGGATTGATCGACAGTCGATAGGCTTGTCATCGTACCGATTTCGTTTGGACCCTGCCTCAGCCGATCGATCAGCGCGTATTCAACGGTCGGCATGGCCATTTGATCTTTCGGGACACGGGCGGAGCAAGCAAGTCGATCGCACGAGGAGTCTTCGACAGACCGGATCAGCTGATCCGGCCAGGGAGGAGAACAGCTCATGCAGCGTCAAGTTATTAACGTAGGGGATGCTTCCAGCACGGCCGACCTGCCCTTTTCGTCGGCCATTGTGGCTCGGGGCGAGTATGTGTTTACCTCTGGCCACGTTGGCTTTGACCCCGAAAC
>JACZXM010000415.1 GCA_022571615.1 Acidobacteriota bacterium
CCGACGAAGCTCGTCAGGACTCGTCTGCCCGCTCGCGGAACCGCTCCCGCAGCCAGCGGATCTAGGTACCATGATCTCCCCCGCGCCGATCGCTGGCGCGCATACTCCGTGACCGTCGGTGCGATGGGGAGAGGAGGAACCATGCGGCACGCGCGTATTCCGACCATCACCTTGTGTGCCCTGTTGGTCGGCGGCTGTCAGAACTGGGACCTGCTCGAGCCCGACCCGCATGCTGGCAGCACGGGCCGTGCCTTCACACGCCTGGGCGACGAGGCCCCGGAGCAGCTGACGAACGAGGTGGCGATTCGTCGGCTGCAGGAGATCGAGCAGGCGGTCGGGGCTCGGAGGATCGAGCTCATCGACTTGTTTACGGAAGACTTCCCGGAGTCACGCATGATCCCGGAAGTGCACGAGCTCACCGGTGAGGGGTATCTCACCGCCGGGCGTGCAGAGGACGCAGTCAGCGCTTTCGGAAGCGCGCTGATGATGCGACGGACCGATCTGCTCGGGCTACCTCTGGACACGGATCTGCCGCTGCAGCTTGCCATGGCGAAGCTTGCCGCCGGCGATGTTCCCGACGGGCTCCGCTGGCTGGCGCGTACGAGCATTGCCGATTCATCGCCGCCAATGCAGCAGGCATTGCGCTGGGCGCATTCACAGTACGGCGAAGGGGAGTTTGACGACTGGCTCGGCTCGCTACTTCGGCAGTGGCAGGTGGAGGCGCCTGGGTTCTCGCTTCCGGGGTTGAGAAAGGACCTTGTCGTTCTCGAGCAGGAGATGGGTCGTGCAACCCTGATCAACTTCTGGTCGCCGACATGAGCAGCTTGCCGTGAGGAGTTTCCTCACCTCGAATCGATCTACCGCGACCTTCGTTCGCGCGGCCTGATGATCATCGCCATCGACGTGTCCAATGACGTGATCCGGTCCAGGAAGTTCTACGAGGATTACGGCTTCACCATTCCCGCCGCCTTCGATCCCGACGGCGAAGTCGCGGTGTCCCGCTACGGAGTGATCGCGACACCGACCAACTACCTGGTCGACGGAGGCGGGTGGATCGTCTGGCGCCACTATGGATTCCGGCCCGGCGACGAGGCGCAGCTGCGCGCCCAGATCGAGAAGCTACTGGCCGCGACGACGCCCTGACCTGCGGGCTAGCAGGTTGATCAAGCAGCATCGGATGCTGCCCGTTGGTGCTTTGCCGCAAGCCGCTCGGATAGCTGTGGCTTACGTTCGAGCAGCTCGAAGAACAGATCGACCAGATCGGGATCCCACTCGGTGCCGCGACCTTCCATGATCATCGCTCGGACTTTCTCCTGCGGGAACGCCGGGCGGTAGGAGCGATCGGAGGTCAGCGCGTTCCATACATCGCACAGCGAGATGATCTGGGCCCCCTCGGGGATCTGCTTGCCGGCCAGGCCGTGCGGGTAGCCACCGCCGTCCCAGCGCTCGTGATGGTGCAACACCAGAGGCACCACGTCGGAGAGCGCCGGCATGGGGCGCAAGATCTGGGCGCCGATCTCGGGATGGCGCTCGATTCGCAGGCGCTCACGGGTGCTCAGAGGACCCGGCTTGTTGAGGATCTCGTCGGCGATGCCGATCTTGCCGATGTCGTGCACCAACGCACCCATCTCGACAGCCAGCACCTCGCGTTTGGTCAAACCGGCCGCCAGGGCGAGGTCCCTAGTGAGGTCGGAGACCTCCTGTGAATGCTCTTCTGTGTACTTGTCCTTGGACTGCACCGCTTCCATCAATGAGGTCAGCGACTGCTTGATGACCGTGCTGTCGAGCTCCTGCTCCTCGAGTCGCAGCAACTGGTCGAGCACTTTCCGGAAGGCACGGGCCTCGCCCGGGATCAGCCGGCGGGCGTTGACCGCGATGACTGCCTCGTACACTCGCTCGCTGGAATCGTCTCCGCTATTGGCGATGTGGATCCGATGCCCGCCCGCACCTTTGGCCAGGTACATGGCTCGATCGGCTGCCTCCAGAAGGGTGTCGGCGACCTCGCCGTCGTCTGGGAGGCTGGAGACCCCGATCGAGACCGCGATGCGGAAGTTCAGGTCGCTGGCCTGCAGCTCCTCGAGAGCGATCAGCAGCCGCTCGGCCCTCTCGGCCACCTTTTCCTTCGTCATCGGGACCAGGGCGAAGAATTCATCGCCGCCGTACCGGCAGGTGGCGATGGCGCTGGGTACCGCGTGCGCCAGAAGCCGGCCTACTTCCTGTATGACGCGGTTGCCAACCAGGTGTCCGTAGCCGTCATTGATGATCTTGAGGTTGTCGATGTCGACCATCAGGAGCGAGATGGGCCGCTTGAAGCTACCGTTGCGGTGCGCCTGCAGGGTGTTTTCCAGCTCCTGTCGGAAGGTCGGGAAATTTAGCAGCCCGGTCAGGCCGTCGAGACGGCTGCGGCGGCGCATCTCCTCCACCAGGTCTCGCCCTTGCAGGTAGGAGGCGGCCATCAGCGAGGCTGCCTCACAGAAGACCTTCTCGTCGTCGTGGAAGTCGAAATCGGGTTGGGAGTCGCGCAAAAAGAACGCACCTGCGACGACGTCCTGTTGCATGATCGGCACCACCAGCCAACTGGCGAACTGCTTGGTATCGGGCAGATGGTGGCGCACCTTGTCCCACAGGTCACCGGGATCGTCGGAGTGCAGCTCCGTGATCGTGCCGGTGGCGAGAGTCTCCTCGAGCTCCGGGTAGTTGCGCAAAGGCAGCAACAGGACAACGTCCTGCTGTTGGTCGCTCGCGGCGGCCAGGTAGGCGTGGCGATCGCCCTCGTTGAAGACGACCAGCGAACAGCGATCTACTCGAACCGTCTTCTGGATGAGGAGAGTGATGTCGCGCAGGACCTCCTGGGGGCTCATCGGCGAAAGCGCCAGCTGGCTGATCTCGAGCAGGGCGTGGGTGCGGTCTCGCTCCGAGGCGACCTGGTGATAGCGGTGCGCCATCTTGCGGTTGGCCACGAACAGGCGGCGCAGTTGGTGCTCCTCGCGCCGAGCCTGGGCCGACATGGAGCCGAAGAACACTCCGACACCGAACAGGAACGGCAATCGGATGAGCATCTCGGTCTTCCGCCACAACACCTCACCGGAGCCCGCGTACATGACTCCGACATAGATGGCGCACACGCC
>JACZXM010000416.1 GCA_022571615.1 Acidobacteriota bacterium
CGCTGGGAATCGCCAACGGCACCGACTACGGTCTCACGGGAGCAGTGTACTGCCGCGATCCTGGCAAGCTGGAGCAAGCCAAGCAGGAGTTCCACGTCGGCAACCTGTACCTCAATCGCAAGTGCACCGGCGCGCTGGTCGGTTGCCACCCGTTCGGCGGCTTCAACATGAGCGGCACCGATTCCAAGACCGGCGGGCGCGACTACCTGCTGCTGTTTACGCAGGCAAAGAGCATCGCCCGCAACGTGAGCGCCTGACCCCGCACGGCGCATGTCGGACCAGACGATCGTGATCACCGGCGTCGGCCTGTACCTGGTGGGTATGCTCGCGGTCGGGTACCTGGCCTCGCGCAAGGTCCGCACCGCCGAGGACTTCGTGGTCGCAGGGCGGCGCCTGCCGTTGTGGCTGTGCTCGGCGACCCTGATGGCCACCTGGCTCGGCGCCGGCACCGTCATGGGCGCCGGTGGAGCCGCCTATACCGGCGGCCTACTGGGCGTGATTGCCGACCCGTTCGGTGCTGCTCTATGCCTCTTCCTGGCAGGCCTGTTCTACGTGCGCATGATGCGACGGTTGCGCTTGTTGACCATCGTCAGCTTCTTTGAGGGCAAGTACGGCCGCGCCGCCGGGCTGATCGCCTCGCTGGCCATGGTGGCGGTGTATGTGGGCTGGACCGGCGCGCAGCTGGTGGCCTTCGGGTTCGTGCTGCACACGCTGGCGGGAATCGGCACCAGCAGCGGCATCCTGATTGCGACCGTGATCGTGCTCGCCTACACCACCGCGGGCGGCATGTGGGCGGTGGCGCTCACCGATTTCGTCCAGCTGGTGATCCTGATCGCCGGGTTCGTGCTGATCCTGCCACAGGTGCTCGCCGATGCCGGCGGCTGGGAGGCCATTGCCGCCGCCCTCCCCGCCGATACCTTCCGCATGACGCCCTCCGAGCCCGGGCTGGCCTCCTGGCTCGACTATCTGCGCGCCTGGTCGGTCATCGGCCTGGGCAATATCGCCGCCCAGGACCTGATGCAACGGAGCCTCTCGAGCCGCGACGAGAGCGTGGCCCAGAACTCCTGTTACATCGCCGGCGTCGGCTACCTGACCATTGGCATGATCCCGGTGCTGTTGGGCATCATCGGCTCGGTCGTGCTGCCGGGCCTGGAGGATCCGGAGTTCGTGGTCCCGCAACTGGCGCTTCAGCACCTGCCGGCGATACCACTCGCGATCTTCATCGGCGCCCTGCTGGCGGCGATCATGAGCAGCGCCGACAGCGCCCTGTTGGCCCCTGCGAGCATCATTGGCGAGAACCTGTTTCCGGCCGCCTTCCGCGACGCCACCCGGCAGCAGGTGCTCACCGTCACCCGCTGGTCGGTGCCGGCCGTGGGGTTGGTTTCGCTCGTGATCGCCCTGTGGGCACACAACATCTACAACCTGTTCCTGGATTCCTTCTCCGTGCTGCTGGTCTCACTGCTGGTCCCGCTGACCGCCGGCATCTGGTGGCCCAAGGCCAACCGCACCGGCGCGCTCGCCAGCATGATCTGTGGCCTAGCGGTGTGGGTTGGTGCCGCACCGCTGTGGCCGGACCTGCCCTCGGACATGCTCGGGCTCGGCGCCTCGGCCGTGGCCATGATCGCGGTTACCCTGGCGACCCAGAAGGCCGATCCCCCGGCGCTCCTTCGCGATAATGACGGCGAGGTCGTGCCCCTGCGCGACCGTTTGGGAATCCTCAAACCATTCGGCGGCCGGCCCGGTTCGACCCCCGGAGACTCGGCGCGGCAAGAGCGTTGACATGGCAGCTGAGCGGCAACCGGTCACCCACCTGATCCCACGCTCCTGGCCGCCCGAGAACCTCCAGATCGTGGCCGCCAGCGGCTGCGTCCTCCGAACCGCCGATGGGTCCGAGCTGCTCGATGCCGCCTCCGGCGGGCTCGCCGCCACCCTCGGCTACGGAGTTCCCGAGGTCACCGAGGCCATCATCGAGCAAGCGCGAAAGCTCCAGTTCGCCCACAGCGGCCACTTCGCCACCGAGGCCGCCGAGCGCTACGCTTGCTGCTCCCTCGTGGCGCCACCGTTGGTCGCGACAGAGTCGCAGATCGACCGGATCATCAAGACGGCTAGTGCTACGTGGGCTCGCGGCCGAAGAATAAACTGAGTCGACGCCCGCCGGCCGACTCACACACCCAGCCAGGAGGACACGGTGAAGCACACGTCCAGGACCATAGCGTTGGTGATCGTCTTCCTGCTCGGCAGCTCTACCGTGGGCACGCTGCTACACGGCTGCGCCGTCCGCGATTCAGGATCGACGCTCGATGTCACCCTGACCGAGGACACGGTGCTACTGTCGCTCGAGAGCATCGCGAGCGGGCTGATCGGCGAGGACGAAGCCTCGGGCTCCTACCGCTTTCGCCCCGGCACGCCCGGGCTGGATCAAGTTCGGGTTGGCAGCGTCGTCATTCTTGCTGGCAAGGCGTTGCGCAGAGTCAGTGCGATCGAGGATCGGAGCGGCGAGATCGTCGTTTCGACGGAGCCGGCGACTCTCAACGAGGCAATCCAGGACGGGACGATCGACTGGAAGCGGCAGCTCGATTTCGGTAACAACGTGGCCGACCTGGGCGGCGTCGAGGTTTTCTGGGGTGACGTCGCCCTCGCCTCACAGCTCTCGTTCGACGGCGAGGCGATCAGCTACAGTGGCCAGATTCGTGGATTCCGTGTGGAGACCACGCTGACGCCGCAGCCGGGACGGCTCGGCATCGAGATGACCATCCGCAAGAAGGGCATCGCCAAGCGCCAGGGGAACTCCACGTTGCTGGACCTGTTCCTGCCGGTCGTCCCGATGGGTAGCGACCAGGTCCAGGAGAGTGAGGAAGACGTACTCGCGGTCTCGGCGAAGGGCTGGATCAGCAGCTTCGAGTCATCAGGCGAAATCTCCTACGCGGGCGGCGAGTTGCAGGGGTTCACGCTGATGAACACCGGCATGCGCGGCGACCTGAAGCTCAAGTTTGTCGCCATCGGCGGCGCCTCGACCATTCGCACCGGCGTGGAGGTACTCAGCCTGCCGATGAAGTTCCAGTTCCCGCCCATCATGATCGGAGGGTGGCTACCGGTGAGCCTGACCATCGGTGTT
>JACZXM010000417.1 GCA_022571615.1 Acidobacteriota bacterium
TCGGTGAACGCGCGCGGCGTGATGACGAAGGTCTCGCGCTGCACGCCGATGAGGGGATGATCGAAGTCGATGGTGTAAGAAATCTTGAGTCGCTCGGCCGGGTAAATGGCGATGAACTTGTCGCCCCGGTCCACACGCAGCGGTTCCAGGAGCTTGAGGAATCGGCGCGGGGCCGCTTGTCGGCGCAGGCCGGCCTCGTGCAGCAGGTACACGAACGGCGCCGCCGAGCCGTCCATGACCGGCACCTCCTCGCCCTCTATCTCGATCACCAGGTTATCGATGCCGAGGCCTGCCGTGGCTGCCAGCACGTGTTCGACTGTGTTGACCGATGCCTCGTTAGCAATCAGCTGCGTGGCATAGGCCGTCTGGTGCAGGTTGCCGATCGTTGCCGGGATCTCCCGGCCCTCCAGGTCGAGGCGGCGGAAACGGACGCCGGTGTCGGGCGCGGCAGGTAGCAGCCGCATGGCGACGCGTTTGCCGCAGTGAAGGCCGATGCCGGCGCAGTGGACTTCGCGGCGGATAGTCTTCTGTGTCAGAGTCATTGACGCTCTCGGTAGGATCCCCGACATAAGCACAAAGCAAGACCCGTGCCAAGAAACGCAACCCGAGCGTAAGTCATTGTTTTGCAGTCGGTTCGCCCGAATTCACGGGGTTGTGGGGGGCGCGCTGTGGGACTTTTGCATCAATTCGGGCGGCGAGGTGTGGTATTCCTGCAACAATCTTGCGAGATAGATAACAGGTTGCGCGTCCTGGTGGTGACCTCCGACGTGCCGTTCGTGGAGGGCGGCCACCGCGTGATCGCGCGGGCGCTGGTGCGGGCGCTGCGCCAAGCTGGGCACGAGGCGGAGATCCTCACCACGCCGCAAAACCGGTTCGGGCGCCAGCTGTCGGCGTACCTGGCGACCTGGCTGACCGATGTTGGGGTCACCGGCGATGGCAAGCCGGTGGATCGGGTTATCAGCCTGCGGTTTCCCTCCTACGCAGTGCGGCACCCGCGGCATGTGGTGTGGCTGAACCATCGGATGCGCGAGTACTACGACCTGTGGGAGCGCTTCCGACCGACGCTTCGGCTCCGGGGTCGCCTGGCGCAGGGAACGAGGCGCGCGATCCTGCACCGGCTCGATCGCCGGCTGCTGGGGCGCTGCCGGCACGTGTTCGCGCAATCGGGCACGATCCGCGATCGGCTGGCGCGCTGGGGCCGGATCGAGGCCGAGGTGCTCCACCCGCCAGCGCCGCAGCGGCCCTATCGTTGCGAGGGCTACGACGGATCGGTTCTGGCGGTGGCACGGTTGCAGCCACTCAAGCGGCTCGACCTGTTGCTTGAGGCAGCGTCGCGGACGCCGGGGCTGGTGTTACGGATCGCTGGCGAGGGCCCCGAACGCGCTCGCCTGGAGGGTCTGGCCGAATCGCTCGGGCTGGCCGACCGGGTCTCGTTTCTGGGACGGTTGAGCGAACAACGACTGGTGGAAGCCTACGCGCGCTGCTCGGCGGTGTACTACGGCGCCCGGGCGGAGGACTACGGATTGGTGACGCTGGAGGCGTTCTCGAGCGCCAAGGCGGTGATCACGTGCCTGGACTCGGGCGGTCCCGCGGAACTCGTGCAGGATGGAGCGACGGGGTATGTCGTGGAGCCCGCCCCGGAAGCGCTCGCCGCCAAGCTCCAGGCACTGCGGCAGCCGGGAGTTGCACCCGACCTCGGAGAAGCCGCGCTCGCGGTTGCCCGTCAGCACTCCTGGCCCCAGGCCGTGGGGCGGCTGCTCGCAGTCTGACACTTCCAGCGCACTTCTGCCGGTGATCTGCGTTCCGCGTGATGACCCTGATAGTGTATCGAGGTCGGATCACCGTCACCTTTTCCCACGGAGCCTGACACATCGCCGATGTAGCCGCGCCCCTCATCGCCACCATCTACCTCTGCCGCTCCAAGATCACCCTGCCCCAACCTCGGCTCATATAGCTACAGACGAATGAGGAGAACCATTACTTATACCTGCAGCGGGCAGCTTTTTCTTTGCCCCCGTTGAGATATCCGGGCTAGCGGCACCACTCGACTGCGATTTCGACGTGGATAAGGACCCTAATCGGCTGATGCGCCCAGACACTCCTTCGCTCGCGGCGTTGGAATCCGGGCCGTCGGGTTTGACTTCAGCACATCTCTCGCCACGAATGCGCCTTGCTGCACGTGCAGTCGCTGTGGCCGCGGTCTTCGGAACGATCGAACTTCTCTCAATGCTGGCGGCCACAGTCGTACCGGACCTCCGGATACGATTCTATGTCGCCCCGGTGACGGATAACCGAGCATTTACCGAGTATCTGCAGACGCGACATCCCGTGCTGGGGTGGCCGTCTACCAAGATGCTCCAAGAGCTCACCCCAAGGGGCATGAGGCCCTCTCCCGCGAACGCGAAGTACGAGCCGAGTTCCCGGTGCGTATCCGTCTACGGAGACTCGTTCACTTTCTCCTCGGAAGCGACCGATCAAGACGCTTGGCCAAACCAACTAGCCGAGCGTCTTGGAATTCCTGTACACAACTTCGGTGTTGACGGATACGGCGTGGACCAGGCGGTACTGCGGCACAGTCTCAACGAGACGGACACCTGCAACGTGACAATACTTGGCGTTTTTAGCGACGACATTGTGCGCAGCCTCAATCAGTGGAACTACCTCAGAGAAACGAAGGAGTCGCTGCGATTCAGCTTCAAGCCGGTTTTTGTCTTGGACGGCGATCGTCTGCGATTGGAGCCGATAAAGGTACAGGGGTTGGCCGACTATCGTCGGATCGCAGCCGCACCTGATTCGCTAACCGAAGACTGGTTCCGCCCGAACGGCGCTTTCGGCCCTGTTCACTGGCGGTTCCCCTACTCCGTGTCGACAGCGAAGCTGGGTCTTCGGCTAATCCGTCGCTTTCAATGGAACCGCATCCGGGCGTTCCCATCAGATGTTCGCAGGTGGAATAGGCCCTTCTGGCGGGAACCGGGCCTCGGGCTGAGCCCGTACTCAATCGCGCTTCAGCGGGCGCTCGTCGACATGATGCTCAAGGATTGTCGCGAGAGAGACAAGAAGTGCTACGTGCTCTTGATTCCCAGCATCGACGAGCTGTTGGCTTAT
>JACZXM010000418.1 GCA_022571615.1 Acidobacteriota bacterium
CGCCGCCCGAGGCGGGGGTGTAGTCGGGTAGGTCACCGCGCGAACGTCGGGACGCCTTGCATCTGCACCCTTGGCGGTGGTACCAGACCCGTCACACTTCCACCACGGCCTCCTAACGTGGATCTGGCTCGCGTTGTTGGACGCGTCGTGTGCACCGTCAAGGACGAGGCCTTGCGCGGCACCAAGCTACTGCTAGTGGTTCCGATTGGACCGGATGGACGGCATGCCGGCGAGGCTCTGGTGGCGATCGACGCGGTCGGTGCCGGCGCCGGCGAAACCGTCTTCTATGTCACCGGGCGGGAGGCATCGTTCGCGTTTCTGCCGCGAACCGTTCCTACCGATGCTGCGATCGTGGGCATCGTCGACAGCGCCACCCGGTACCAGATGAATGACGGGGCGATGAGTTGATCCTCGGACGGGTGGTGGGTAACGTCGTCGCAACTCAGAAGCACGACAAGTTCAGCGGCCGCAAGCTGCTGCTCGTACAGCCGATCAACCTCGACGGCGAGGACGAGGGCAACGAAATCCTCGCCGTCGACAGCGTCGGAGCGGGTGCCGAGGAAACAGTTCTCGTGGTCATCGAGGGACGCTCGGCCAGTCAGGCGATGCGCCTGAGCCAGGCTCCAGCCAACGCCGCGATCATCGGAATCGTGGACCACATCGATATTGATCGCTGAGCCCGGGCCCCGAGACACTCGCCCGAACGGTTACACCATCATACTTCCACCACGGCCTGCTTAGGGGAGTCGGGATTTGAGCGCCAAGATGCTGTACGGCAAGGTGATCCAGGATGTCCTTCTTGCCGAGGTCGCCGAGGCCACCGAGACGATGCTGGCGACGGGAAGCGCGCCGCCGCATCTGTCCGTGGTGCTGGTTGGCGATGATCCCGCATCGCAGATCTACGTTCGCTCCAAGACCCGCAAGTGCGAAGCGATGGGGTTCGGATCCGAGACCATCATCATGGATTCCGAATCCAGTACCGACAAGGTCCTGGCCACGGTCCAGGACCTGAATCGGAATCCCCGCGTGGACGGCATCCTGGTGCAACTACCCCTTCCCGATCATTGCGATCAGCAGGCGATTCTCGATGCCATCGACCCGGACAAGGATGTGGACGGGTTCCACCCTTGCAACACCGGCCTTCTGGCTCAGGGTCGTCCGCAATTCGTGCCCGCCACACCGGCGGGAATCATAGAGATGCTCCATCGGGAGAAGATCGAGATCTCCGGCAAGCACGCCGTCGTTATAGGCCGCAGCGATATCGTCGGCAAGCCAATGGCGATGCTGCTGTTGCATCGCCACGCGACGGTCACGATCTGCCACTCTCGAACCCCGGATCTCGCCGTCGTTTCTCGCAACGCCGACATTCTCGTAACGGCCGTCGGCCGGCCGGGGCTCGTGACTCGGGAGTACGTGAAGCCGGGGGCGACAGTCATCGACGTCGGCATCAACCGGGTCTCCGACCGCGAGCAGCTCGAGAACCTGCTCGGCGACGCGGCGGACTGGAAACTCTACGACGAGCGTGGCTATCTGGTGGTAGGTGACGTTCGTCCTGACGTGGCAGCGGTCGCTGGCGCCCTCACTCCGGTTCCAGGCGGCGTTGGGCCGCTGACGATCGGCATGCTGCTCGTGCACACGCTGCGGGCCGCCCGGCGGCGGCGAGGCCGGGCGATGTGACACCGCCCGCCGCCGGCACCATTCTTCGCGTCGGCCTGACCGGGAACATCGGCGCCGGCAAGAGCACCGTCGCTGCGATCCTGGCCGAGGGTGGTTGCCTGATCATCGACGCCGATCGAATTGGCCACACGCTCCTGGCGCCGCCATCGGAAGCCTACAGCGAGATCGTGGAAGCCTTCGGGCCCTCGATCCTGACCGAGACACGGCACATCGATCGCGCCGCCCTCGGACGCATCGTGTTCGCCGCCGACGCCGCCCGGGAGAGCCTCAACGCAATCCTGCACCCACGGATTCGCCGGATCGAGGACGCGCAGGTCGCCGCTTGGGACGTCGGCAGAGGGATCGCGGTGACCGAGGCCGCGTTGCTGGTGGAGACCGGAGCCGCAGGCCGCTACCACCGCCTGGTCGTGGTCGTGGCGCCGGCGGATGTTCGTTCCGACCGGTTGGTTGCTCGTGGCATGGACGCGGATGACGCGCAGCGCCGCATGGCAGCACAAATGGACGAGCGCCTCAAGGCCGCCCAGGCAGACTATCGTCTCGACAACCGCGCGAATCGCGACAGCCTGCGGAGACAGGTCGAGAGCCTGATCGGCTGGTTGCACGAGGACCTCGAGCGGCTCGAGTCGGGCCTCAGCCTGCCGATTCGCTGGTGACCGTAAAAGAGATCCCCGGATCACAGCCGACGGTGACGGCGGCGACCTCGTAGGGTTTCGTCTCGTAGCTACGACCCAGCCGAGCAAGGATCCACGTCGCCACGCCGATCGGCGTGGCCGTCTCGGCTTCGAAGTCCCGATGCTCCTCGATATCGTCGTGGCTCAGTTCCTCGAGCAACCGGTCGGTGTCGGCCCGTAGCTTGCGGAAATCGACCACGATGGCGATGCGGTCGAGCTGCGAGCATCGTGCGGTCACGGCCACGGTCCACTCGTGACGGTGGGAGGGGACCGATTTACCTTCGGCGTCGCAGCGGTGGGAGGCCGACAGCGTCGTCTCGATTCGAACTTCAAAGACCGCCGGTGCTCTCACTCCGTACGCTCTTCGGTCATTGTGTTCCACTCGTGGCAGTGTGGACAGCGTGCGAACAACTCCGCGCTCTTGAACCGACACCCCAGGCACACGTACGGATCCACCATCCGTGCATCCCCCAGCGCCTGGTCGAACACGGCGACGAACTGCTCGATGCCCTTGCCCTCGCTTGACAGCAGGTCCCACAGCTGGCGCTGCACCGCCACGGACGCTGGGCGGGCGGCCAGTGCTTGCCCTAAAGCGCTGCGTGCCGCCTCGGTCTCGCCTCGTCCCATGTGAATTCGAGCCAGCGCCAGGTGCGCCCTCCACGCCCGCGGCTCGCGTGCCAGAATTTGCTCGCAAGCCCGCGCCAAGGGCGCGATATCACCAGTCTGTGAGCAGGCCTCTGACATCGGCTCCAGGG
>JACZXM010000021.1 GCA_022571615.1 Acidobacteriota bacterium
CGACCCCGACAAAGCCCAGCACCGCCTTGTGCCAACCCTCGAACACCGCGCGTCCGCCCCGGGCCCGCTTCCAGACCACCGCCGCGAGGGCCAGAAACCCCAGGTCGATGAGCAGCGCGTCACGAGGCGAGCGCTTCAGAAACGGGCCGAAACAACCGCACTCCTGCAGCGTTCCCTGCCACCATCCGTAGGAGATCGCAGCGACGAAAACGGCCAGAAAGGCGACCGCCATCAGGCTCGTTTGCCGCACTCCCCAGCGCGCCAGCAGCGCCACTCCCAGGGCCACCTCGAAGGCGGGGAGCACCGCCGCCAGCAGCGAGCGCAAGGGGCCCTCGACGCCGTAGCCCGGCAGCGCCGAATAGAAGCTCCAAGGGTCGAACACCTTGCCCAAGCCGGCCACCAGGAACATCGCCCCGACGACCATCGGCCCCCAACGCATCAGCGGTCCGGTGAGCGCCGGGCCCGCCTTCGGCTTCTTGCCACTCCTACCCTTCGCCTTCTTACCCATGGCTCCGTTCCCAGTTGCGGCCAACGGTGTCGGCCGCGATGATCGCCATCAAGATTACCAACCACAACGCTTCGGCACCGACAAGACCCACGTCATCGTTCGTTCTTGCCGCCCTCGGGCGTCGCGGAAGCCGCGGCCGAGACATGGAGCGATCGGATGTAGGCGGTCAGCTGTCTCAGACCTTCCTCGCCGATCTGTCCCTGGTACACGGGCATGATCAGGTCGTAGCCGGCCAGCACCTTGGCGCCCGGATTCATGATCGACTCCCGCACGTAGCCCTCGTCGGCTTGTACCGTCACGCCGCTCTGCAGTGTGACCTGGCTGCCGAACAGCCCGGTGAGCGCTGGGCCGCGGGCGCCGGGTTGTGCGCCGTGGCAGGTCCCGCAGCCGAGTCGCTTGAACAGACGCTCGCCGGCCGCCTCCGACGATTCGCCCGAGCTACCGTCGGTGAAGACGCCCAGCGTGCCCCTCAGACCGGCCGCAAGCGCGCCCAGCACCGCCAGCGCACCCAGGCTGAGCATGAACGTGCGGGTGCTCAGCCCGCGCTGCTTGTGCTGGCTCGAGCCAGCCAAGAAGGAACTCACTGCGAAAGAAGACTCGGGCTCACGGTGGGCCTACCAGGCGATGCCGTAGTCCTCCCCGTGATGGCTGGACCCGCCCCAGAGCGTGCCGTGTTCCCAGTCGAAGAAGATCGCGTTGATCGGTCCCGAGGTGCGCTCGCGATCAACCAGTGTGTAGCCCAGCCGCCGGAGCTGGGCGCGCACCCACGGCGGTGTGGCCGACTGGATCAGGAGCCGCCCCGGGCTCGATTCATGCTCTCCGAACGAACCGAGCAACTGGTAGCTGTTGATGTTGGCTGCCTCGACCGCCTGCTGCACGTTCATTTCCCATTCCACGACATTGAGGAAGAACTGCAGCAGGTTCTGATCCTGTGAATCCCCGCCCTGCACGGCGAACGACAGGAACGGCTTGCCATCCTTGATCGCGAGCCCGGGCGTGAGGGTGGCACGAGGTCGCTTGCCGGGCTCGACCACGTTGTACGGGTTGGAGGCCGCCTCCAGCACGAAGCTCTGCATGCGCTGGCTCATGCCGATTCCCGTGTGCCCGGCGATGGCCGCGGGGATCCAGCCCCCGCTGGGCGTCACCGACACCACCCAGCCCTCCGCGTCGGCCGCCTGAATCGACGTGGTTCCGGCATAGAAGGCATCTTCGAACGCCTCGATCCGCGCCGCGCTCGCCTCGGCCGCATCCAGCGCAGCGCCACCCCAGTTGCGCAGATGCTCCAAGAACGGGTTCTCGCCACCCTGGTACGGATAAGGATCGCCGGGGCCGACGTCGGGGTCGTTGTGGTCCCAGTTGATCGTCTTCGCTCTCGCCTTGGCGTATTCCTTCGACAGCAACCCGGCAATCGGCTCCTCGGGCGGGTAGTAGGGGTCGCCGTAGTAGAAATCGCGGTCCGCGAACGCCAGGTTCATCACCTGATAGAGGGTGTGGATGTAGCGCGCGCTGTTGTAGCCCATCGCCTTGAGGTCGAAGTTTTCGAGCATGTTGAGCGCCTGCAACATGACCGGCCCCTGGACCCAGGTATTGAGCTTGTAGACCTCGATGCCCTTGTAGGTCGTCATCACCGGCTCCTCGACATACACCTGCCAGTTCGCCAGGTCCTGCAGGGTGTGCAAGCCTCCCATCTCGCGTGATCCGCGGACGAATTCCTCGGCAATGTCACCGCGGTAAAAGCGCCGGTAGGCGGAGCGAATCGCCTCCTCCCGGCTGGCGCCGCCGATGAGCGCCTCCTTCTCGGCGTCGACCAGCTTGCGCAGCGTCGCCGCCAGATCCGGCTGCCGGAAGATCTCGCCCGCATGGGGCGCCTCGCGCTCGGAGTCACCAAGGTGCGGCAGCAACACCTGGCGCGAATAGGGCCACTGCTTGATGAGCTCCTTGCGGCGCTCGATACCGTTGGCGGCCTGGGCCTCGATCGGGTACCCGTCGGCCATCTCGATCGCCGGCGCCAGGACCTGCTCCAGGCTCATGCTGCCGAACTGCTCGAGCATCACCATCAGGCCACCGGGAGTACCCGGCGTCACCGCCGCCTGGGGTCCGAACTCAGGAGGATAGTCGAGCCCTTGGTCCATGAAGTACGCCGCCGTCGCACCGCTCGGCGCCGCCCCCAGGGCGTTGATCCCGACGACCTTATGCTGCCGAGGATCATAGATGAGCGCCTGCGTTTCCCCTCCCCAGCTCAGCGTGTCAAACATCGTGGAGGTGGCGGCAAGCATCGCGCACGCGGCATCCACGGCATTGCCACCCTGCTGGAAGATCATCGCCCCAGCCGTCGCCGCCAACGGCTTGCCGGTGATCGCCACCCAATGGCTTCCGTGCAGCACCGGCTTCGCGGTCTGCTGGGCGCTGGCCGATTGGAGCATGACGCAACAGATCACCGCCATCGTCGTCAAGACGAGCCCCGTTCGCCGAGTTGTTCGCTGCATAGCCGACTCTCTCCTTCGCTCTGCCACATACCACCGGGAGTGGGCGATCCCGAAAGGATCCACGATCGCCCAAGCAAACTCCTCGATCGCGACGATTGCAACCGGCAGCCCCTTTGGAACTTGACCCCGCATACACCGGCGGCAAGTCCCCAGGGCGGCGTCCAACAGGCCGTGTTGGACTACGGATACCGCGAACCGTCGGAGTGCACGAACTGGATTCGTCGAATCATGACAGCCGGCGCTCCCCGCGGCACCAGACGCAGATGCAGCCAGGGCATCTCGTCATCCCCAAGCTCGGTCGGAACCGGTATTTCCAGATACCGCTCGCCGGATCGGAGGTCGGCGGATCCCAACGGTACGGTACCCAGCCGCGCGATGACGCGCGCGCCGCGCAATGTCTCGGGCGGCGGTACAGCGAGCTCGATGCGCAACACGCCGCGGATCATCCAGCGCGGGAACCGGCGCTTCAGCGCCCCAAGCCTGCCGCCGTTGTTGACCCTCATCACCTGGACGGATCCGAAGCGCTCGATCGGCTCGAGCACCGGTGCGAGCTGCGGCAGCCGCTCCGCGAGGGCCCAGGCGCGTCGCTCCATCGACAGCCCGTCGAGGTCCAACAGCAGGTAGCGAACCGGGAACCCCTCAACCAGGAGATCGACGAAGTCCTGGCCCAGGATCGGACGTGAAAGCAGGTGCAGTCGCTTGATCGGCCCCGGCACGAAGCCGTTGTGGCCGGTGACGCGACGCTTCCAGTGGTACACGGAGCGCCACTGCTGCCGCGCTGTCTGCCACATTTTCTGTGGCTGCGGCAGCTCCATGACCCCGAAGGCGCCGGGCTCATCGGCCAGCCATCGGTCGACCGGTCGTGCCGCCGGTGGCGCCACGGGCTCGATCACTGGCCCCAGGTACTCCAGTTGCATGAGCACTACCAGTAGCACCGAGGTGGCGGCGACACCGAGGCGCCATTGCCGGGCTTGCTGCAGCAGCCTGGCGGCGCCGAATCCGACCACCACGGCGAAAAATGCCATGGCCAGAAAGCCGATCCGGAACGGGGCCCGCAGACTTGCTAGCAGCGGGAACATCCGGTACAGCCAGTACACTGGCAGGTGCAGGCCGAGATAGCCGAAGAACTGCAACTGCTGCCCAAGCGCCGCCACAACGCCCAGTAGCGCCAGCAGCGTGAAGGCGCGCGCGCCTCTCGGGGCTGCCAGTATCCGAGCCCACAGATGGCGCAGCAGGATCGGAAAGCGACCACGCTCCACCGCAGCGATGAGGCCAACACCTCCAAGGGCCAGGAAGGTGATCGTAGTCCACGGCGCTGCCGGCGCGGGCTCCTCGAACAGCCAGGCACGGTGGTGCGCCACCAGGTGGCTCCCGAGGTATGCCAACGCCGCCGCCAGGCTGGCCGCGCCGGCTGCATGCACCATTCGGCCCCGTACCGTGAAGCCCCGCCACGAAGCGCGCAGTCCGTTGCCTCGCCCCCGCCGGCCCAACAGCGCCAACGCGCCGAGGACAATCGCCACCGCGCCGGGGAAGAATGCCGCGGTATTGCGGACCGAAAAACGCGACACCAGCAACGGGGTCCAGAGCCAACTATCGAGCACGAAGAAATCTGCCACATCGGCGCCACTGCCGGGCACAAACAGGTATTCGTACTGTCCCCTCTCCTGCCCGTAGAGGGAACCGTAGGTCCAGAGCACGGGCAGCGCGGCCAATGCCGCAATCACCGCGGCCAGAGCCACGCCGCCCGCGCGGCGCCGATCCAGCGGGTGACCCGAAGCCCACAACAGCAATGGCACCGCGGCCAACAGCATCAACGGGAAGTAGACCGTGTAGTAGGCGCTCGAGAGGCTCGCCAGGGCCACCGCCACTCCGGCCGTCAGCGCCAGCAGCAGGCGCGGCCTCGCCAGCAGTCGATCCAACGCCAGCAGAGCGAAGGGTACCCACTGCAAAGAGATCGTGTTCAGGTGTGCCAGCGACCAGCGCTTGGCCGGGAACCAGCAGGCAAACGCGCCGGCGACCCACCCCGCCCACGCGCTGCCGGTAAGCCGCCGCACCAGCAGAAACGTCCCCCAGCCCCAGAGCACGAAGCTGAGCAGAAACGCCACGTTGTAGGTCAGTATCGGATCACCCGTGAGCGCCTGCACCGGTACTACGAGCAAGGCCTCGGGAATGAAGTGCTCGGTATAGGCGAGCGAGCGCGGGAAGGGGAAAAAGCAGTTGGCGTCGAACAGGTTCCACGGGGCCCGCAGCAGGCGTCGGGAGGTCCAGTTCAGGATCCAGCCGTGCAACAGCGCGTCCTCGCGGTTGCCCCGGGCGATCGCGCTCCCGAGAACAGAGCCCAGCGGCCGCAGATGCAGCAGCGCCAGGCCCAGGTAGCTGCCGATGACCGCTAGATGCAGGCCGACCCGCCGGATCACTCCGGCTCCACCTCCACGACCATCTCGATCTCCACCGCGATCCCGATCGGCAGCGCGGCCATACCAACCGCCGCCCGCGCATGCTTGCCGCGCGCTTCACCGAACACCGCCACCAGCAGGTCCGAGCAACCGTTGATTACCTGCGGCTGCTGTCCGAAGTCAGGCGCCGAATTCACCATCCCGAAGACCCGTACGATGCGCTTGACCTTGCGCAGATCACCGATCTCGGCCTTGAGGCTCGAGAGCAGACTCAGTGCCGTCGTGCGGGCGGCCGCATAGCCCTCCTCGACGCTTAGATCGGTCGGGACCTTGCCTGTAATACAGGTCCCGTCGGCCGCGCATGGCCCATGCCCGGCAAGGAACACGAGGTTGCCGGTTCGCACCGCCTTGACGTAGTTGGCGACCGGTGCACCGGGGGTGTGCAGCTCGAATCCGAGCTCCCGCAACCGCGCTTCAGGATCGTACTGCTGGACGCCGCGCGTGAGCGGGCCGTGGTATGCCAAAGCCGGGTTCGGCGACGCCAAGGTGGCGAGCGCCACGACCCCAACCCCGAGTACCGTCAGCAGCTTGTGATGCGATCTTCCCGTGGCCTCCATGGTCCGCTCCCTTCCCTAGGATCACGTCATCGACGCCCGCATCTTGCACCATGGCGCCGAGGCTTTCGATCCCGCCGCGGGTACAGGGGCGGTTTCACCTCGCGGTGGCCGGCATCATGCACGCCCTCCGGCGGTCACTTCCCCGACGCCCGCCCCAGCAGTAGCGCTGCGAAACCGGGCAGGAACGCGATGCACCAGGCCACCAGGTTGCGGCTGTACAGGAAGCCCGGATCGTGGGGTCCGAGCCAGATGCCGGAGATGAGCCAGAACCCAGCGCCCGAGAACACCGCCGCGCCAATACCGCGGAGTACCGCCCGCCGTGGCGGCTCCGCCGGCACCACCACCGCGTTGGCGAGGAAGGCGAACGCCAACCACAAGGCCATCCAGGAAATCAGCATCGCGGCGACGCCGATCACCGGATACAAGACGTAGAATAGCGCTGCCGCCAGGACTCCAATCAACAGACCGGAGAGAGCAGCCAGAGTTTTCCGGGAGCTCGCCCCGAGTTTCGCCAGAATCCAGCCCATGACGCCAACGATGATGCCGCCATGAACGAGCCCGTAGACCGCCCGCTGCTCGGGAAGGGCCGCCGCCCAGAAGGCGTCGGCTAGCGTGCTCACCAAGGCCATGATCACCGTCCCGATGACCACCTGCCGCAACCCCCGGAGATCCCTCATACCTCACCTCCGCGAGCACACATACCCACTATCGCACCAGGTGGAGCTCGGTCTGCCGCCGCAGAGCCCAACGCATCTGCCCGCCGGGTGTGACCTCAGCCTCCTCCTCCACCATCATCCGCACGCGCTGGCCGTTCCACTCCGGGATTGCCGAGGAAACCTGCATCTCGGTGGAAAACCACATGTTGGCTAGCACCGGGACATCGCCACGGCCGGGGACGCCTTCCTGACGGTCCCACAAACCGATCAGCGGCCCAGCCGCATGGCCATGATCACCGATGGGATGCGTGTACATCGTGCCCTCCAACCCCGCTGCCCGCATCTTCTCGAGCACCGCGTAGAGCACCTCGTTGCCGGTCATGCCGACTCGAGTCTCCTGCAGCAGGATGTCCTGCAGGCGGTTGGCGGCAGCGAGGGCGCGCCGAAGGCCTTCCGGCGCGTCGATCTCACCCTCGCGCAACACGTACCCCATGTGCTGGGTGTCGGTGTTCATTCCCATCACGGTGATGCCGAAGTCGCAATGCAGCAGGTCGCCGCGCTCGATGACCGGATCGGCGCCCAGCTCCTGCTCCTGCACCCCCCGCCGCTGAATGCTCACCGACGGCTGAAACCAAGTGCCGAAGCCCAGGTCGTCGACCCGTTGACGCATCCACCACACGACGTTCTGCGTCGTCGTGACTCCGGGCGTGATCACCAGGTTGGAAAAGGCAGCGCCGATGATCTCGTGAACATAGGCTTGCATCCGCCGATACACCTGGATCTGGCCCGGGACCCGCAGCGCCAGGTAGTCGATCGCAAGGCGAGGATTGCGAACGACTCGCGAGGCCAGATCGGGGCCCAGCGCCGTCTCTATCTGTTCCCACTCGCCCGCGCTCAGCCCGTCGGCGAAGTTGTGCTGGCGCGATATGTTGACCGCTATCGTCACCGGATCCCGCTCCCGGATCACATCCGCGAGCAGCGTCCACTGTTCCGAGCCCCAGAGCTCCGCCTGCACACCCTCGCGACTCGTAGGCAGCGAGGCGCGATACGCGGTGTACAAGCCGCCCTGCGAGGAGCCGCCGAGTGCCAGGCGCTCGACACCCTCTTGCGCGCCGCGATCGTAGAACACGTAGATCGTCCTTCGTCGGGCGGCGAACGTGGTTGGCGATACCAACGCCCGGAACACCGGGTCCTCGTTGTACTCGCGCATCGGAATCACCCACATGTCGACCCCGTGCTCGCGCATGACCTTCGGGAGGTTGATCTCGAGACGCTCCTTGAGCCAAGTCTGCTGGACCGCGGCCTGCTGTCGCATGGTCCCAAACGGTCGGCGGGCCTCGAAAGAGGAATGCTGCGCCGCTGCGGCGGGCAACAGGCCCAAAGCCGACACGAGCACTGCGATGCTTCTGAGCATGAACGGTCTCCCGGATTGGTTAGGTAAGGGACAAAGAGGCGCGCCTATCCAATCGCGTCTCCCTCACCGATGCAATCTTCCGACAGCGAGCCGGTCCGGGGCTGTCAACGCCCGATCTCCGCCGGAGTGCTGAGCGAACGAGCGAACAGGCCCAGCGACCGGATCCGTTCGTGCAAGGCCCGGATCTCCGGAGCGTTCAGCGGCCGGAGCGGCAGGCGCACGTCGCCGCAATCGACACCGAGCAGCGACATGATTGCTTTGCTGGCGCGCACCTCGCCGAACTCCCGCAAGATTCTTCCCAACTCCAACGCTTTGGCCTCTTGTTGGCGCGCGCTCACCAGGTCGCCCGAGTCGAAGGCATCGATGATGCGCCGGTACACCGGCGCGGCAAACCCCAAACTGGCTCCGATTGCCCCCCTGCCGCCGCAAGCGAGTGCGGGCAACAGCGCGTCCGGTGTGCCAATCAAGACCTCGTACTCGGGTCCCAGCCTCAAACAGCGAGCGTAGGTGGCCAGGTCCCGCGAGCTGAAGTTGACCCCTGCCAGGGTCGGGATCCGGAGCCTCCCCCATTCCAGGATCTGGTCGGTGGGGAACCGCACGAGGTTGAGCTCCGGTACGTCGTAGTACAGAAACGGCACGTCTGGCGCCGCGGCCGCGATCGGCGCCATGCATTCGATCAAGTCCTCCAGCGATGCCGGCCGATGATAGGTCGAGGCCATCGCAGCGATCGCCCGAACGCCAGCGCTGCTAGCGTGCCGGGCCAGCTCGATCGCGTCGCCGACACAGTTGTGTCCGACGTGAACGATGATCGGGAACTCCGGCTCCGTGGCACCGACCCACGTATCCAGGAGCGCCCGCCGCTCCGCGACGGTCAGCGAGTGCCCCTCACCAGCCGTTCCACACAGAAACACGCCGTCGACCTGGCATTCCCGAAACAGCTCGAGCTGACCGACGACAGCGGCGGTGTCGAGCCTGCCGCTGGGGGCGAACGGCGTGTGCGCCGAGGCGATGAGCCCGCGCAGCGACGTCGGCGTGGGTGTCGCCATGCGGGAGCCCTTCCTCTGGAGACGCCAGTATGCCTGCCGCTACGAAGGCTCGCGCGCCACCACCGTAGCTTCGACCTCGATCACCGGGCCGTCGAACGCATCGTCGATCGTTGCCAGGTCGCCAAACCACTTGGCGACGAGCCGGCCGGCGCGCTCGCGCATGCGCGGCGTGATCGAGGCGGCAACGGATCCGAGCGCCAAGGCCAGCACTCCGAGATCGTCGATAAAGCCGGCGCCAGGCAACAGGTCGGGTATGGCATCGATCGGCGCAATGAAGTATCCGAGCGCGGCGATCACTGTGGTCTTGGCCCAGACCGGCGCGCGAGGATCGCGAAGAACGAAGTACAGCAGCAGCGCCTTCTCGATCAGCTCCCGACCCGCCACACGGATCGTCCGTCGCAGCTTGTTCCAGAGCTTATGCTCCGAGTAGTGACGTCCGTACCGTTGGTGTGCCGCAGAATCCATCTCTCAAGCCTACCACTGCCGGTCACCTCGGGGTTCGGCCGAACCCTACGAGCCGTCGCCTCGGGCGCCCCGCCCGGCCTGCTGTGCCGGTCAGGGGGTCAAGACCACTTTCGTGCATCCGTCGCGTTTCTCGTCGAACATACGATAGGCCTCGGATCCCTCCGACAGCGGCATGCGATGCGAGATCACGCGCTCGATGCCGAGATCTCCGTCGCGCACGATCGGCCCGAGCTTCTCCATGTAGTGGCGAGCCGGGCAACGACCGACACGGAGTGTCAGGTTCTTGTCGTAGGCCTCTCCAGGGGAAAAGGCGAAGGTCTCGTCGCAATGAAAACCCACGACAGAGACGGTACCGCCGGGGCGCACGATCTCGATCGCAGTACGCGCGGAGCCGAAGTTGCCCACGGCTTCGAGCACCGCATCCGCTCCACGCCCTTCGGATACCTCTTGTAGCGTTGCCACCGGATCGTCGACGCTAAAATCGATCGGGACGGCGCACGCTTCGTGCGCAAGCCGCAGACGCTCCGGTACCGAGTCGATCGCGTACACGATCTCGGCGCCCAGCTGCCTGGCCGCGAGGATGGCGAGAATCCCCACCGGGCCACAGCCAACAACCGCATAGATGCCGCCAGGACGCACACCGGCGTTCTCGGCGCAAAAGTAGGCGGTCGAGAAAGCATCGCCAACTAGCAACGCCTCCTCGTCGGCGAGTCCCTCGAGAATCGGCAGCAACGTGGAGCTCGCCAGCGGCACCCGCACGAACTCCGCCTGGGCCCCCTGCAGCCCTTCGCCCACTCCGACCCAGCCGAAGAGCTGTCCGTGTGGGCAGCGACTGGTCAATCCGATGCGGCAGTAGAAGCACTTCCCGCAGTTGGTGCTGAAGGGTGCATAGACCGAGTCGCCGACCTCGAGACCCTCGACTTCGTCGCCCATCTCGACGATCTCACCGATGAACTCGTGACCCATTACCGTGCCGTAATCCAGGCCTTCCTCGCGCTCGTGGTACGGGTGCAGGTCAGAGCCGCAGATGGCGGTCTTGCGAACGCGCACGATCACATCATCCGGGGCCTCGATTCTGGGATCGTCGACGGTCTCGTACTTGACGGTACGGTGACCGTCGAACACCAAGCCCTTCACCTCTGCGCTCCTGGCCTCGGGTAGCCCGCAAGCGGGCGATCTCGTGTCCTCCCGATCATAGGGCTCACGGCCACCGGTGCAAGGAAGACCCCCTTGCGGACCCGTTCCGGCACCTACCCGGGGAGGGCGCCGGAAATCCACCGGGGGTTGGCGACCCGAGTAGCGATCAGCCGGTACCCGTGTCCCACTCTTCCCGGACCCAGTTGAACGTCGTCCGGCAGCTGTGACAGAAGTACTGCGCCAGCAGCATGTGACAGCCGTAGATCGAGCTCGGCTCGGTGTCGTGGCTGCCGCAGAACGCGCATTCGACCTGTGGCATCTTCTGACGTGGAAGCACCGGGTCGCGTCGGCGTACCGCCCCGCCGGGCTCGATGGCGAAGGGTTCGATGGACGCCAGGTCGCGCTTGCTCGTCGCCGCGGAGTCGCTCACGTGTACACCTTGCTCAATCGTGCACCCCCATCGCTCGGGCGTGGGCACCGGTGATCATGGCGAACGACGCCTGGTCGAAATCGGGAGATCCGTGCCGGCGGCTTGCTTCGCTCCAACCGTCCCAGTCGATCTCGGCGATCATCTTCCAGGCACCGTCAGATTGCTCAACCGGAATCCGCACCGCGCCCTGAAACAGCGGCACGGTCTTGGCCAGAAATCGCGATCGCAGCTCGGCTGCGCCAGCGTCGAGAACGCCGCCAGCCGCGAGCCGATCGAGGCTGTTGTCGACCCCATCTGGCCCGAACCATGCGATGCACTGCGGCCACACCGCATCGGTGGCCCGCTGCAACCGTTCCACGATGGTGTCGGGACCTGACAGCAGGCGCTCGAACCAGGCCTCTGCGTGCAGAGAGTGGAAGTGCTCCTCGGACACCACCTTACGTAGGCGCTGCGACAGCACCTTGATGCCACCCTGTGCCGCCGCCTGGAGGTTGACGGTCAGCAGGTTGTCGACCAAGGCGTTGATCACCACCAGCTCGGTCCAAGTCGGAGCGGGCCGATCGAGCGCCGGCAAGGACCGCCAGGTGGAAGGCTCAGTGCGCCGTGCCCCGTCGCGGGGATCCTCTGGAAGGTCCCCGAGAACTCCGCGCAACAGCCTGGCGTGCCCGAGCTCGTACTGCGCCATCGCCGAGATAGTGACGTCGGCCTCGAGCTCCGGGGCCCCCACGCACCATTCGCCGTACCGGAGCCCGAGCACCCGCTTGTTGTCGGCGAGCGTCAACAGCCAGTCCGCCAGATCTTGCCGAATCGAACCGGGCAGGTCCTCGACCCGATCGGTTGTGCTCATTGCGTGCCTCCCGAACCCGTCCCAGTAGGTGCGGCGGGCTGCCACCGCGACGTGGTTTTCATTCCTCGGTCGCCCCAAGGTCGATGATCAGCTCCATTCGGAGCGTGGTGATCATTGCCACTCGCGGCACCACAAACATCTCGACCCAGTTTTCCTCGTCGTACGTGTTTCGCGCGTACACCTTGGCGAAGTCGTCGCTGATCGCACGGATTGTGCCGATGTGACTCAGCGGCTCCTTGCGCTCCTTGCGCGCAAAAACCTCGTACAGCTTCTTGGCCATGCAACCCCTGCCTGTCGATCCGATCGATCGGTCGCCTCGTTCAGAGCGTAATGCCGTAAAGGCGCATCTCCTGGCGACCGTGGCACGACACCCGCGCCGACGACCAGTTCACTTCCCAGGTTTCGTTGATCTGTACGGTGTCAACGTCCGGCTCACGCAGCAGGCATTGCCGAATGTCATCCTTGATGAAGTCGACCGCAGGGCATGCCGTCGAGGTGAAGGTGACGTCCACCTCCACGTACCCCTCCTGCCGGCGGATGTCGCAAATCAGCCCCAGATCGACGACGCTCACCGGGATCTCCGGGTCGAGAACCTGGCGTAGCAAGTCCCACAGACCTGCGGTCTCGGGGCGGATTTTTCGTGCAATCGCCGCGGACTGGTTGCGTTGCAGATCCTGCAGCAACTTCGCCCGGCGTGCCGCTGCCGCGTCGAGCCGGTCGCTCATCAGAGACCCTTGAACATCCAGCTAAAGTCGCCGCGGGAGCGCTGGATCTGCTCGATCATCGCCTCGTTGCGGGGGCCGCGCGCCTTCCATCGTTTGACAACTTGGTCCCAGCCGATGTGCTCGTCCCACAGCCAGCGTTTCTCGGCAGCATCGAACCGCAGCGGCAGCTCGTACTCCAGCTCCCAGGCGCTGTCGTCGCCATTGCGGTGCACCGGCAGCTTCAGACCGATGCTGCAGCAAAAGGGGATGACCTCATCCATCCAACCGGCACGCAGCTGGTCGTTGGTGAGGCCTTTCATCCGGTACTCGAGCTGGGTGGTGTGCGTCTTCAGGTCGTCCGGCAGCCCGAACCACTCCACCGTGAGCGGGAACATCCAGTCCATGGCTTGCTGCACCAGCTGTTTGCCTTCGTCGCCGCTGTCGACGATTTTCTTCATCCACCGCCGCCCGTGCAGCAGATGGAACGTCTCCTCCTTGCTGACCTTGACCAGCCCTCGCTTCCAGGGGCCGTAGGAGGTGTGCTCGAACACATCGCCTAGCAACGTGTACCCGGCCTGGTCGTAGAGCGCGTTAGCGACACAGAGCTCGACCCAGGAATCGAGCGGGATGTCGAAGGCGTAAGGATAGCGAAACTCATGTGGTTCCCGCTCGTACATGAGCCAATCACGATCTACCCCGAGCTCCTCGAGGATACGATACGCGATGTGGGCGTGGCTGAGCTCGTCCTGAATAATCGCCAGCGCCGAGATCATGCTGTTGACCGACGGCGCCTTGCGAGCGGCGTAGTAGTAGGCAGGAGCGCTCAGAAGCTCGGTGTCGCCCGAGACGGTGACAATGTGGGTCAGCTCGCGCTTGTAGCCCTCGGTCATCTCGTCGATCGACTCGACCAGGCTGCCTTCCTGTACTTTCTGGCGCAGAAGCGTGTCGACAGCGGTGCTCACGAATACCTCCGAGGGCCGGGTGACAAACCAGGACACGCAGAGAGCTGCTGCGCGTGCCTCTCTTGCCGAGTGCCGCCGAGCTCTAGCAAGGCCCGCCGACTACTCGCTAACCTTAGAAGCAGTCCCAGCCAGGGGCAAGC
This sequence comes from Acidobacteriota bacterium, assembly GCA_022571615.1. Lineage (GTDB taxonomy): Bacteria > Acidobacteriota > UBA890 > UBA890 > WLXD01 > JACZXM01. Next base: position 13,809 of record JACZXM010000021.1, read on the forward strand.
GCGGGGCTAGCGGGCGTGGTCAGACCACCACACTTCCACCACGGCCTGCTAGTGCCAGAACGACGCCAAGCGGCTTCCGGGCCTCGAGCCGCAGGACGTGGCTACGGCCCGGGTGCTCGGGCTGGACAACATCTCCGCCAGGCGACTGGCGCAGGTGTCGCAGACGAGGCAGTGGGCAAGAATGACGGCGGCGTGCCCCGAGGCAAGCGTGCCGCGCACGTAGTGCAGGAGCTCGAGAGGGCCGGGGTGTAAGCCGACATCCGCACCGCTCATTGCACCGTTACGACGCTCGGCATCACCAACGGCGAGCTTTCCGGCGCGCGCACCGGCAGGGCGCTGACGCGGCGCAGCAGCACGATCGCCTCCACCTCCGCCCGGCAGCGGTCGCATAGCACGCAGTGCAGGCCCACCGCCTCCGCCTCAGCTTCCGCCAGAGCGCCGCTGGCGTGGGCAATCAGATCCAGGCAGTCGGGGTGAATGTCGTTGCGGTTCATTTTGTCGGGGAGAGCCGTGGTAGCGACCATGCCTGGCAGGCGGCGGTGAAGTTCTTGTCAGGCCGATTGCCGCCCGTATGGTATTTCCCTAATTTCCTCTTCGACTTTCCCCAGAGAATCTACTTAATTGACACCCCTGAAGACACAAGCCGTGATCGGTTCTACAGAGCCTTGTTGCAGGATATTCTTAGTGCTGTCGACGCGAATGCGTCGGTCGAAGAGCACATCGTTCGTCGGGCCGAGTCGGGCCAGGATCCCGACACCCGTGCGTTGAACCAATTGCTACTTGATATGGGTCGCAAAGTCACCGGGGATATATTCACAGCTTGGAATCGGATATTCAATAGGAATGTCGAAAACAAGAGAATAATCCTCCGTATCGGGAACGAAGAGAGTCGAGGCAGGTATGTTGAATTTCAGATAGAAGACGACGATGGATACTTCTTTCTACATGAGCGCTCTCTTGGCTTTCGTTGGTTTTTCGTGTTCCTCTTACTCACGACATACCGTGGGTTCAGGAGGGACT
>JACZXM010000419.1:0-2125 GCA_022571615.1 Acidobacteriota bacterium
GCGTCAGCCGCGCCGGTTATTAAGTTACTTGACCTCAATAACTTAACCCATAGGGTGCTTTCTTTGTACCCCGAGAATCGCTCAATCTAGGTCACAAGAAAAGCCCAAATCGCGGCATGTACGTGGCATTTTGGCCGAAAGACGACGAAAGGGAACCCAGCCTCGTTGGCCAGATTCCCTTTGTTCATGGGCCTTATGCGAGTAGCGGGGGTAGGATTTGAACCTACGACCTTCGGGTTATGAGCCCGACGAGCTACCGGACTGCTCCACCCCGCAATCAGAGTGAATTACGGTACGCCAGGCCCGCTCGGCGGTCAAGCGCATCAAGGGCGTGGCGCGGGTCGCTGCCGCGAACGCTACCTCTTTTGTTCGATCCGGTCGTCGGGTGCACGATTAACGGTATCGAGGGCAACCGCATGCCCCCTGGGCGGCCCCTTCCTGTCGCCCGATGTAATCGGCATGTTCGTCCGCTGGATCGAGGCCGGCGCCGAGCGGAACTGATTGAGATCCGGCTTCCGGTGATCCGCAGCCCGGGCTGATGAGCGAACAGCGAGAGGCCGGCCACGCCGGGCCGGCCTCTGGTGTATCCGCTCGGTCGAGACGAGCGCGCCTACTTGTGGTTTGCCTCGACGATGATCTCGATCTTCACGTTCGCTCCGACCACCATGGTGCCCGCCCAGGAGCCGGTGCCGACGTTGAAGTCGCTGCGGTTGATCTCGAGCTCGGCGTGAAAGCTCGCAGCCTCGGTGATGCCCATCCTGCCGCGCATCTGTTCCGGAATCATGTGTACTCCCAGCACCGAGATCGGCATCTCGATCTCCCGGGTAATGCCCTTGATGGTCAACGGGCCGCGAGCCACGTACTGGTTTTCACCGACCTTGCTCACCGAGGTGCTCTTGAAGGTCATGTACGGGTACTTGTCAACTTCAAACCAGTCGGCGGTGCGGAGGTGGGCGTCACGCTGCTCGTTACCGGTGCTGACGCTGGTAATGGCGATCTTGGCCTCGACCGTGCTGTTGGTCGGATCGTCCTTGTCGAACTGGAACTTTACTTCGAAATCCCGGAACGAGCCGCGGACGGGTGTGAAGAAATGCTTGACCGAGAAGCTCACCTCGGTGTGGTTGGCGTCGACGTTCCAGGCCATGGCGCCGTCCGCAGGCCCCTGGAAAGCGTTGGCGGCAACCGGCACGCCCGCTAGGGCGACCAGAGCGAGAATCACAAAGATCTTGCGCATCGGAGACAACTCCAATCGTTAGAGTACGGAAAAGGGCGCGTGCCGCCCCGGGCCGTCGTTGGGCATCGCAGCGCGGCAGCGCGCACGCAGGATGAGGTGCTCCTTGTTCAGTTAGCCGCGGCGGCCGTTCTGGTTTCTAAACGACGGCTCGAGGCGTGTGAGTCAGATCGCGAAGAGACACCGGCAGTGGCCAGCAGCAGGGGATGAGGTCGAGCACGTCCGTTCTGCTGGTCTCCGATCACCAAGCCGCCTCGACCAGCCGGCCACAGCGCCAGGACGTGCTCGACCTCATCCCCTGCTGCGTTCCCTCCGGTTCGTCCTAGCGGCGGGCGCGCTCCAGCTCCTCGTCGATAACCTTGGCGATGGTCTCGAACGGGACCGCCCCACCGTCGATCGGGCGGCCGTTGACGAACAGCGCCGGGGTGCCGGTCACTCCCAGGCGCGCACCGGCGTTCAGGTCGTTCTGCACCCGGTCGGCATAGCGGCCAGAATCCAGGCAGGTGGCGAACGCCTCGACGTCGAGGCCCGTGCGCGCTGCCTTGTCCTTCAGATCCGCGACCGCAAGAGCGCGCTGCTCGGCAAACATCAGGTCATGGAACTCCCAGAACCTCTCCTGTTCCTGCGCGCACAGCGAGGCCTGCGCCGCCCTGTCGGCATTGGGATGGATCTGGCGCAGCGGGAACTGCCGGTACACGAGCTGGATGCGGCCCTCGTACTCGCTCTTCACACGCTCGATCGTGCCGAGGAAGTCGCGCCGGCGGGGCCGGGCCATATCCTGGTTGCGGTCCCGAAGACGCTGGCCAAGCGCTTCCTGTCCGAGCTCGATGCGCTGCCCGAGCACCTGGCTCGCGCCGCCTGGACCGGGTTCCTGCGCGGCATGATCGCCCAGGC
>JACZXM010000419.1:2135-3074 GCA_022571615.1 Acidobacteriota bacterium
GATGCGTCCATCGTACTCGCTCTTCACACGCTCGATCTTGACGAGGAAGCTGCCGCAGTACGGGCACTCGAAATCGGAGAACTCGACCAGCGTTACCGGAGCATCCTCCGGACCCAGCGCCGGGTGACCGCTCAGGTCGATCTCGGCCCGAAACGGATCGAGGTTCATCTTGACCGAGTGATCGGCGGCGAGCCGATCGCTGAGCTCCCCCAGCAGTCGTTCGCGTTCTTGTTCCAACAGGAACTCGCGAACCGCCGGACGCATCGTCTCCAGGCTCCGGCCTGAGAGACGCGCCTTGTTGGCCTCGTGCCAGGCGGTAACCTCCGCCTCGGTGACGTCGATCTTGTCCGCCAGCTCCTGCTCGACGAACTCCTCGGCGCTAAGGCCTTGGGCAACAGCGGCCGCCTCGAGGAGGTGTTCCCGGACAGCCTGCTCGAGACCCTCCCGCAGCAGCTGATAGCGCTCACTACCGTATTCAAACTCCAGTTTCGCCAGCTGATCTGCAACCTCCACGTCCAAATCCGCTACGGTAATCGGCTCACCGTCGATGATCGCCAAGACCTCGGCAGATCCGGACCCGGTGTCAGGTTCCCGCGACACCACCTCGGCAGCGCACGCGCCGAGAGCAAGCGACAGAGACAGCACCAGCAGCAGCAGCAGCAGCAGGAAGTGAGGAGACCGCAAGCGAGAGAACATGGCTCGGATACTCCGGCCACGGCGAGGTGCGCGGCATTAACGGCGTGGTGCGGGGTGTGCAGCACCGTAGGCGAAGGCTGAATGGAAACGGTAGGAGTCTGTCCGAAGGACGACCCCTCCTACGACTCGGACAGACACGTAGTTTAGCTTAGCAGGCCCCCACGCCACTTCTGCCCCTCCGCGATGTCGCGGGCATCGCCTCGTCCTCGCTCCTTGCCCTCACCCGTAACTCCCACTTGCCAG
>JACZXM010000420.1 GCA_022571615.1 Acidobacteriota bacterium
CTGCGCGTCGAAGTGAGCGAGCGGCAGCAGCGCGAGCAGGAGCTGCGCTTGGCCAAGGAGCAGGCCGAAGCCGCCAGCCAGGCCAAGAGCCAGTTCCTGGCCAACATGAGTCACGAGCTGCGCACACCGCTCAACTCGGTGATCGGATTCGCCAACATCTTGCGCAAGAACAAGTCGGGCGGGCTGGGAGACAAAGATCTCTATTACCTGGAGCGGATCCAGGACAACGGCAAGCACCTGCTGGGCTTGATCAACGATGTGCTCGACCTGTCCAAGATCGAAGCCGGTAAGCTCGAGGTCGAGCTGAGCCAGGTGAACCTGGCCGATCTCGTTCCGCAGGTGCTATCGCAGTTCGAGTCGCTGGTACGCGAATCGGGCGTCGAGCTCCGCACTGATGTGCCGCCCGACATCCAGCCCCTGGAGTCGGATGAGGGCAAGCTCAAGCAGGTCCTGGTCAACCTGATCGGCAACGCTGTCAAGTTCACCCACGAGGGCAGCGTCACTGTCCGTCTGGTTGCCGATCCGGTAACCGGAGAGGCGATGCGCGTCGATGTGATCGATACCGGCATCGGCATTCTCGAGGACAAGCTCGGCGCGGTGTTCGAGAGCTTCAACCAGGTCGAAAGCGGTACCGACCGGTCCTACGAGGGCACCGGGCTGGGCCTGGCGATCTCGCGCTCGATGTGCCACTTGCTGGGACTCGAACTGGTGGCCGACGCTCGGTTCGGAAGCGGATCGACCTTCAGCATCCTGCTGCGCGAAGACGCTCCGGAACCATGCCACGGCGAGGAATTGATCCACCTGGCAGAGGTCTTCTCGCTGGACAGCCGGCGAGCCACCGACAATCCCCAGGACCTCGACCGGCCGGACCTACTTGGTCGGCTCGTGTTGATCGTGGACGACAACCGAGACTGCCAGACACTGCACCGGCACTACGCCGAGGAAACCGGCTGCCGGGTGATTATCTGCGGCTCGGGTCAGGAAGCCCTGGAGCTCGCCCGGCGTCACGATCCCGACCTGCTGTTGTTAGACCTGATGATGCCCGAGATGGACGGCTGGGAGGTACTGCGACAGTTCAAAGCTGACCCGCAGCTTCGCGGGATTCCCGTCGTGGTGATAAGCATCGTTGGTCGCGAAAACCAGGCCCAACTCAGGGAGGCGGCCGCAGTGATCAACAAGCCGTTCGAACCCGAGGAGCTGTTCGCCGTGCTGACCCGACACCTTGACCACGATATGGGCGACGGCTCGAGCGAGCTGCTGCGAATGGGATCCGGAGGATGAAGAAGGTACTGCTGATCGACGACGATTCGGCGATCCACCTGATCGCCAGCGCGGCCCTGCAGGGCGCGGGCGCCTTCCAGATCGGGTTCGCCAGTACCGGCCGTAAAGGCATCGAACGCGCCAAGGCGACGCGTCCCGACCTGATCCTGCTGGACGTTTTGTTGCCCGATATCCGCGGAGAAGAAGTTCTCGAGCATCTGCGGCGCGAGGAGAGCCTGCGCGAGACGCCGGTGATCTTCCTGACCGCGAAAGGTGGCGACCCCGGGTTCGACTACAAGGAACTAGGCGCTCAGGGTCTGATCACCAAGCCCTTTGATCCGGATCATCTCGCCGACGAGATTCGACAGGTGCTGGGGCTGGATCCGGGAGAGCCCGGGCGCGGGGGCGTTGGCAACGGCAACGGTGAGGGTAGCAGCGCCGCGGGCAGCAAGCCGGCGCTACCGTTCGGTGGATCGGTTGACCTCCTGCGGCGATCCTTCGTGGAGCGTGGCTGCAAGGAGGTCGAGCACCTCATCAACTCGCTGGGTCCGAGGTTCGACGTCGACGCAGCACGTCGCATTGCACATCTGTGGGTTGGCCGTGGGGGGACACTGGGACACCCGGAGGTCAGTGTGGTGGCTCGCCGGCTGGAGCTGCGGCTAGCAGGCGGCTGGGGTCCGCAGAAACGCTGGCGAGCGCAGAGCGAGCTGCGGGACGTGAAGGAAGCCTTCGAGGCGGCTTGGAAGCTCGAGGAGCGGACACGAGAGGAAGCTCCCAAGGAGAATACGGCGGAATTCGAACTGCTCGTCTTGGATCTAGATGCCACCGATAGCGACATCGGCGTGGCCGGGCTCGAAGTCGCGGCGCCACTGCTGCCGAGCCCGGCTGATACCGCCACTGCTGCGGCCGCCTGTGCTGGCGCACGCGCCGAGAGGGCGGCCGGTCCGGCGGCGCAAGAGGTGGTCCCGCTGGCCATCGCGGAGCTACCGAAGGAGTTCCGTGCCGCGCTGGCCGGACGCACGGCGGTGCTCTTGGGCTTCGATCAGTGCGATAGAGAGGCCATGCGCGAGGCGTTCTCGGCCGTCGATGTGACGATCAGGACCAGCCGGTTGGGACTGCATATCGACCGTCGCGACGAGCTCGCTGATGTAGACGTTGCAGTCATCAACGTCGATTCCAAGCAGGCCGAAATGGCGTGGGAGCAAGTGGATACTCTCGCGCAGGCCGAGGTTCCGTGCCTCGCCGTCGGACCGGGGCGCCAGCTGTTGAGCGGTGCCGGGCATGCGGGCTCGTGCGAGTTCCTCCTTGCTCCTTGGTGCGCCGAGGAAGTTCTTCTGCGTTGCTATCAGCTGGTCACGGCAGCGGCCGCGGCGGGCTTGGTTAGGGCCCAAGAGGAAACGGTGGCGGTCAACAGCAACATCGTGCTCGCTGACGATGATCCGACCATCACCGCCTTGGTGGAAATGACCCTGCGCGAGGTGGGGTTAACCTGCCACATCGCTGCGGGCGGCAAGGATGCTCTGGAACTCATTCAGCGCCTTCGTCCGGGTGCGGTGGTGCTCGATGTGAACATGCCGCAGATGGACGGATTCGAGGTGCTGGCGGCGGTGCGCAATGATCCTGCCACCCGCTCGATCCCGGTCGTGATGCTCACCGCGCTGCGCCAGGAGGCAGATGTCATTCGCGGGTTCGGACTCGGGGCGGACGACTATGTCGTCAAACCATTCAACCCGATGGAGTTGTCGGCCCGGCTCGAGCGTTTGATCCGCCCTTCCCGCTAGCGCTGGCAGCC
>JACZXM010000421.1 GCA_022571615.1 Acidobacteriota bacterium
GATGAGAGCCTCTACGGCCAGGCGGCGTACCGCGCGATCCGTCCCGGGTATTTCGAGACGATGAGGACCAACCTCATCGAGGGGCGCTTGTTTTCACCCGCTGAGTTTGCCAACAGCACGCCAGTCGTGGTCGTTGATGAAGTGCTGGCGGGGCTCATTGCGCCGGGCGAGAGCGCCGTGCGCAAGCGACTGCTGATTCGTATCACGACGCTCGACCCGCAAGAGGTTGAAGTGATCGGGGTCGTCGAACATCAACGTGGACCGTCTTTGGCGAGGGACGGGACGGAAGGCATCTACGTGACCAACCTGTACGCCGGAACGTTTGGGAACATGACGTACATCGTGCGGACCGCGACGGACCCCGAGGGCCTGGTGCGGCAGGTGCGTCGCGAACTCGATGCGCTCGATCCCATGCTTCCCCTGTCAGACGTGCGCTCGATGGAGGCGCGCGTCGATGAAGCCATGACGGAAACACGGTTTGCCCTGGCATTGATCGGAGCGTTCGGCGTGATGGCACTTGCGCTTGCGAGCATTGGGATCTACGGCGTGCTGTCTCACACCGTGCGGCAACGTGTCGGCGAGATCGGCTTGCGCATGGCGCTCGGCGCCCAGCAAAAGCAGGTGCGCACCATGGTGCTGCGACACGGCCTGCTGCTGTCGGGGATTGGCGTCGCCATCGGACTGGCCGGGGCCTTCGCCCTGACCCGGCTGATGACCGCGCTGTTGTTCGGTGTGAGCGCCGTCGATCCGGTCACCTACGCAGCTGTGGCGCTGAGCCTGACACTGGTTACGCTGCTGGCATGCTACGTGCCGGCGCGTCGTGCGGCGCGGGTCGAACCGATCGAGGCCCTCCGCTGGGAGTAAGTAGTGGACGGTCTGCTTCGGTCCTCGAGTCGAGGGCGGTAGCGTAGAATGTACGATATGGGTGCTACGCTGACGGTCCGGACCGGAGATCGGCTCGACGTGGCTGTGCGCAGCCTTGCGCGGTCGCAAGGCTTGAGCCTCTCGGAGCTGGTCCGGCAAATCCTCGAGGACGCGGTGGACGATCTGTCCCTCGCGCAGCGGGCGGGCCACCTCGGCGGCCGGCTGAAGCTAGAGGCGAACGCCGCCGACCGCTGGCGGTCGCAGATCCGCGAGCGCAGCTGGCGCACCTGACCGGTTGCCTGCTCGACACCAGGAGGGCCTCATGGGAGATGTCGTTTACCGATCCGAGATCACGCTCGTTCGCAATCGTGGCCCGCATCGAACGGCTTTGTTGCCGGCGGGCGAGTCGGTCGACTTCGGAGTACACAGCGAGGTCGCCGCGCACTACGGCGTGTCGATGGAGGGCAAGACCGCCATCAGCACGACCCTCGATTACGTCGTGGCCGCGGCGGCCGGCTGACTAACGGGAACCTTCGGCGGTGCGCTGGAGACACGAGATATCGACGCGAGCGATGGGCGGCTACGCTCTGACACGGTGGGTGAGATCGAGAGCGACGGAGGCGTGCTCATCATCCGCCGGATCCATGTGACCTACCGGTTGCAGGTCCCCGCCGACGCCGATCAGGCGGCCATCGATCGTGTGCTGGCGACCCACGAGCGCGCCTGCCCCGTCTACCGCAGCCTGCACCCGCAGATCCAGATCACAACATCGCTGGAGCAGCTCGAAACGGGGACCTGACCTCGGCTTCGGTACGTTCGTAGCCACCTCATTTGCCACGGGGCTGGTAAACGGGAGCGTGCCGTTCAAACGTCTCGACCTACGGCGTCGACATGCTATGTTCCGGCACCATGTCCCGTCTCGCGCATCGTCCGAAGCACCTGCTCGCCGCCGTGCTGTTGGCGGCCGCCTGCGGCCCCTCCGGTCCCACCGGCTCGAATCTCACCGTGGCCGGGGACGACCAGGTGCTGCTGGTCGCCATGGCCGAGTTCGGTCGCAACGACGACGGCTCCCCCGCCCCGCTGCCGGCTCGGCTCGGAATCCTGACCCGCGACGGCGACACCTGGAGCTACGAGTCGATCGAGGATCCGGACAGTAACGTCTTCCATAAGGCAATGGCTTATCGCGACACGACGGGCGGATCGACGACCGAGGGCATCCTGACGCTCGGCGGCACCGGTGCCGTGGTGAAGCTGTGGTCGGCCGACGGCATGCTGGAGATCTACGCCACCCCGACCGAGCCGAATCGTCTGGACGGTAGCGCCCAGCCCGGCAGCGTGGTGCGCTACGTGCCGGCGGCCGGCGAAGGACGCACCGTGGTCGCCGACCTGGGCAGCCGACACGCCAAGGAGATCCTCGTCACCGACCTCGATGGTGATGGCCGCGACGAGCTCTACGTTTCGGTCGAGGCCGTCTCGGGCGGCAAGGTTCAGATCCGCCGCTATCTGGCCGACACGGCTCCCGACGGGGGCGAGGTGGTGGCGACGCTCGACGACCGGCTGTGCCGCTTCCTCACCGTTGGCGACGTCGATGGCGATGGCACTCGCGAGATGGTAGCCGCGACCTACCGCGGAGGCATCTGGCTACTGCGCCCGAGCAGCGGCAGCTGGGAGCCCGAGCTCATCACCGACGACTCCTCCAGCTTCGAGCACGCCGCGATCCTGCTCGATCTCGACGGCGACGGACGCGACGAGCTGTACGTCGCCAGCGACAACCAGCACCAGCTACGGCGCTACGACTGGAGCTCCGAGGGCTGGAGCCACGAGGTGCTGGTGCAGTACCCCGAGGGCACACCGCGACTGACCTGGAATCTGACACCGGCGCCGCGCGCGTTGGCACCTCACCGACCCTGACGATTACCCGACTGTACCGGAGAAACGATGCACATGTCGAAGCGAGCGTTGGCCTTGTTTCTTGCCGGCATCCTGACCGCTTGTGGCTCTCCAGCACCCGACGCGCCCGCCGCCGAGCGACTGGCCGATCCAGTTCTCGACGACACCCGGGGCGCGATCCGCAACACCGCCCGCGCCACGCCCGGCTACACCCTCTACGGCGGCCTGCTCTCCGACACGACCTACCTGATCGACAGCAACGGCATGGTCGTGCACACCTGGAAGAGCGACTA
>JACZXM010000422.1 GCA_022571615.1 Acidobacteriota bacterium
CCAACCGTCCTCGGAGTCCTCGCCATGACCCATCGCGTCCGCCCCGCCGTCTTGCCGCTGCTGCTGGCGGTCGTCCTGATCGCCGGTTGTTCCATCTCCTGCGCACCTGCCGCCACGCCCGAGGCCGCCGATACTTTCATCGCCGAAGCCGAGAGCCAACTGCACAAGCTCTCCAAGGCGCAGGCGCACGCCGACTGGACGCAGGCCAATTTCATCAGCTACGACACCGCGATCGTCGCCAGCGCGGCGCAGGAACGAACCACCGCCAAGGCGGTCGATCTGGCCGGGCAGGCGACTCGATTCGACGGCCTGGAGCTGTCCTACGACACCGCCCGCATGCTCAAGTCGCTGAAGCTGGCGCTGTCGGTGCCGGCTCCTGCCGACCAGGAGCTCATCGCCGAGCTAGCGGCGAAGTCCAACAAGCTCACCGGTGTCTACGGCAGCCACCAGTACTGCCCCGAGGACGGCGACTGCCTGGCCGAGGGCGACATGGTGGCGATCATGGCCGACAGCCGCGATCCCGACGAGCTGCTCGAGATCTGGAAGGGCTGGCGCACCATGGCGCCGCCGATGAAGCCCGACTACGTGCGGGTGATGGAGATCGCCAATCAGGGGGCCCGCGACCTCGGGTTCGCCGACCTGGGAGCAATGTGGCGCTCCAACTACGACATGGAACCGGATGCCTTTGCGGCCGAGGCCGAGCGGCTTTTGGGACAGATCCAGCCGTTGTATGAGTCGCTGCACTGCTACGTCCGGGGCAGGCTGCGCGAGTTCTACGGCTCGCGACTGGTGCCCGAGGACGGGCCCATCCCGGCCCATCTGCTGGGCAACATGTGGGCTCAGAGCTGGGCCAATATCTACGACCTGGTGGCGCCGAGCGGCGCCGGTAGCACGTACGACCTGACGCAGCTGATCGTGGATTCGGGCATGTCGGAGATGGACATGGTCCGCACCGGCGAGGCCTTCTACACCTCGCTCGGATTCGAGCCATTGCCCGACACCTTCTGGGAGCGCTCGCTGTTCCGTAAACCGCGCGACCGCAACGTCGTGTGCCACGCCAGCGCCTGGGACTTCTCCGACGGGAACGACTACCGCATCAAGATGTGCATCGACAAGACGGCTGATGATTTCGACACCATCCACCACGAGCTCGGCCACAATTTCTACCAGCGCGCTTACAACCAGCAGCCCTTCCTGTACCAAGGGGGTGCCAATCCGGGCTTCCACGAGGCCATCGGCGATGCGATCGCGCTGTCGATCACGCCCACCTACCTGCACGAGATCGGCCTGCTGGACGCGATCCCCGACGAGAGCAGCGACATCGGCTTCCTGCTAAATATGGCGCTCGACCGCGTGGCGGCGATGCCGTGGACCTATCTGGTCGACCAGTGGCGCTGGGGAATCTCGAACGGCGACACGAGTACCGACGAGCTCAACTCGGCGTGGTGGGCCCTGCGCGAAAAGTACCAGGGCGTGGCGGCTCCGGTGGAGCGCACCGAGGAGGACTTCGATCCCGGCGCCAAGTACCACGTGCCGGCGATGGTCTCCTACACCCGGTACTTCATCGCCCGTATTCTGCAGTTCCAGTTTCACCGCGCGCTGTGCGATGCCGCTGGCTTCGAGGGGCCGTTGCACCGCTGCTCGATCTACAACAGCCCGGAAGCAGGCGCCAAGCTCAAGGCAATGCTCGAGATGGGCGCCAGCCAGCCGTGGCCCGAAGCGCTCGAGGTCATTGCCGGGACGCGCGAGATGGACGCCAGCGCGATCGGCGACTACTTCGCCCCGCTGCAGGCATGGCTGAACGAGCAGAACGCCGTTCGCCAGTGCGGCTGGTAGCCCACGCCGTGACCCGCTGCTACGACCTACGCCGGCGCCCCATGCTCCCCATGCTCTCGAGCATCGCGTCGATCTCGCTCGCATCGAGAGCTCCGTCCCCATCGTTATCCATGCGGTCGAACATCTGCTGCATTCGCTCCGGTAGCTCGTCGCGCGTCAGCAGCCCGTCGCCGTTGCTGTCCATGCGCATCAGTCGCTCGCGCATGTCGCCGCGGGCGCGGCCCGGACGCGATCGCCCTCGATCCCCGGGACCGAAGCCCCTGCGTTGCCCGAAGGTGCTGCCGGCATCGACATCGGGCTGCAGCCAAACCGTGTAGCTCTGCTGCACCGGCACACAGAAAGTGTTGGCATCGTCGCAGGCGTAGTACAGCACCGACACCCCCAGCGGCTCGTCCGTCGAGCCGGCGCCGGAGACTTGCAGCAGGAACTCGCGTGGGTCGGCGTCGGCGTCGGCCTCGGGATCGGGCGCCGTCGCCTGGGCCGGAGTCACCGTCACGCCGTCGGGAGCGCTGATCTCGAACTGTAGCGGCGGCGCCAGGTTGTTCCAGTGCATGTGGTAGAGCGGATCGAGATGAAAGCCGATGTAGAGCTGACCGCTGCCGGAGGTCAGAACGCCACGGTCAGCCTCGACGCGAAGCTTCGTATAGAACGGCTTGTCCGTTGCCTCCAGATTGGGCTGAATTCTGACTCCCCGCATCCCTGCCGGTCGATCGAGGCGCGGGACGATGCCGCGCGCCACACTCTCGTAGGGCGGCTGCACCGGCATGTCGAGGTCGGCAACCGAGGTCGGATGCTCCACCGGCCCGACCAGCTCCTCCAAGTCGTGGCGCAGCGCCTCGGGATCGCTCCAGGCACGGCGGCGTAACACCAGCCCGTCGGGACCGATCACGAACTCCGCGTTCGGCACGTCGCCGAAAGCATGCTTGAGCTCGTTGCTCATCGAGTCGGCAAGCCAGGGGATGCGCGAGCCCTGGCTGCCCGAGTTCCCTACCGTCGTTCGCCGCTACGAGGGAGATCGCCCGGAGTGGAAGCGAACCGAGCCCTGACCCAATCGTCTCCCAGTTGACGCTAGCAGGCTTGCGCCTCATGGTCCGGCCATGACGGCAGCCCTGCGCCCTATGCCGAGCCCCATTATCGCCGTGGAAAATGCCCGTTTCGGCAATGGCTTGCCGCTTGCGGTGAT
>JACZXM010000022.1:0-4267 GCA_022571615.1 Acidobacteriota bacterium
CCATCATCGCCGGCGCGGTCGGCAAGTTGCCACCGATCGCGGTGAAGTTGAACGGCGAGACCGCGAAGACGAATCCCTCCAGCGCCCGGTACTCGACCCGGTCCCAGATGCCCGGCGCGGATGCCGGCTGGCCGGTGTAGATGTCGCGCATGTAGTAGGTGTTGAAGCGCCAGAAGTCGCACAGCTCCGCGGCGGCGTCGACCTCGGCCTGGTAGACGGTCTTGCTCTGACCCAGCATGGTGGCGGCGTTGATGGTGTCGCGCCAGGGTCCGGACAGCAGCTCGGCCGCCTTCAGGAACACCGCTGCACGCGCCTCCCATCCCATCTCCGACCAGGTGTGCCAGGCGCCGCGGGCAGCCTGTATAGCGTCCTCGACCTCCCGTTCGCCGACTTGATGGCAGTGGCCGAGGACGTGGGCGTGGTCGTGCGGGCAGACGATGGGAATGGTGTCGCCGGTTCGAACCTCTTGACCCCCGATGATCGCCGGAATGTCCACCTGCTCGGTGAGCATCTGCTGCAGCCGCTGCCGGATGCTTTGGCGCTCTTTCGATCCGGGCGCGTAGGCGCGGACGGGCTCGTTGACGGGCTCCGGAATCCGAGCGATGCCGTTCACCTTGACTCCTCCTTGTCGTTCCGGAACCCAAGGGTAGCCGATGCCCAGCCCTGGGGTGCGGCCGGCTGAGCTGAGCGGCGATCGGTTCGAAACCTCGCTGGCCGGTACCGTGCAATGATATGCACCCGGCGCGGACGATTCGCCGAACGAGGAGGCAACGCGATGAGGAGCGAGGCACGAGCGTCAGCGATCACCGGCGGCCCGTTCGACTTGATCGTCGTCGGTGGCGGGATCGCCGGCAGTGCTGCGGCCCTGCGGGCGGCGCAGTACGAGCACATCCGGACGCTGTGGATCCGAGGCGACAGGGCAACCCGTAAGCGATCCCGGTCGCAGTGGGTGGTCAACATCGACAACATGATCGGCCTGCACCACGGGGTGGTTCGCGGCAAGCTCGTACGGGCGCTCAAGGGAGAGGAATTCGCGGCGGCACGAGAGGCGCTGCGGCAAGGTCACGAGCACATCTCGACCCGCGATATCGTGCGCAATACGATCGAACGGCTGCAGTCCTCATACTCCGAGCAGGTGGTCATGGTCGACGTCGTCGCGCAGAGCGCGCGGGGTACCGAGGACGGGCTCGTGGTTGTCACTCCTGAGGGGGAGGTCGGCGCGCCGTGGCTGCTCCTGGCCACCGGGGTGACGGATCGGCAGCCGACGATCCGCAAGCGACAGGGCGACCAGATCCTCGAGGAGCTCCGCTGGATCTTCCCGTTCGCGAACCGAGAGACGGTTCTGTATTGCATCCGCTGCGAAGGGCACATGACGCGAGAGACTGCCACCGCGGTGATCGGACACAGCGATACCGCGGCGCAGATCGCGATGATGTTGTACGAGCGATACGGGTCCGCCTGTAGCCTGTTGACCAACGGCGAGCCGCCGGCATGGAGCGAACGATCGGGGCGGTTGCTGGAGCAATACTCGATCGCGGTGCATACCGAGCGAATTGTCGAGGCTATGGGAACCAAGGGTGATCTGCACGGGTTGGTGCTCGAGGGCGGTCGGACGATCAGCGTTCGGATGGCGCTGGTGGCGCTGGGATTGCACCGCGTGTACAACGATCTGGCCCGCGATCTGGGCGCCGAGCTGGCCGACGCGGAACTGCCCGAGGGCGAGCGCCACGTGTTGATCGACTGGAAGGGGGAGACCAGCGTTCGCGGACTCTTCGCCATCGGCGACATGGTCAAACGTCGCGATGGCGAGCCGGTGATGAAACAGGTGTACACGGCCCAGGAATACGCCGTGCGTGCGATCGATTCAATCGACCGCCGGATGCGGTCGGCACGGCGCAGCAAGCTGCTCGGCGACAACTAGCAGCCCACGCCACTTCTGCCGCGGGCTGCCAAATCAGTCGCTCTCGATCAAAGATTGCGCCTCGGCCCAGTCGAAGGCCCGTAAGGTCTCGGTGCGCACGCTGCCGGAGGCTCCCAGCGACAGCAGCACCGAGGCTGCGGTGGCGTCGTCGGGAGCTTCGAGCACCAGCACGCCGTCGTAGGAGCCCAGGGTCCAGTACTGGTGGACGACCTTGGCGCCAGCGCGCTCGGCGACCTGCGCGAACATGTCGGCCCGGTGGGGGGAGTCCTGGATCTCGCGGATCCCTTGGTCGGTGTAACTGAGCAATGCGATGAACGTCGCCATGTCTCCTCCGATGAAGGCGGTCACGCCATTGTTACCGTGGTCCTGGATCACAGGCTATCGTACGATCCCGTTCCCCTCCCTTTCATCCACACTCCAGCACGGTGCGTGCTGGCGCCGGAAAGCGGTTTGCGGTGGAATACTCTCGCCATTACGGCTCAAGATCCAAGCGAACAGGAGGCTCTCATGGGGCGGTGCTACAACTCGGCGGTCATCGACGCGCCGAGCGACGAGGTCTGGCAGACGATCCGCGACTTTCACGCGCTGGAGTGGGCGTCGGGTGTCATCACCGATATCGAGGTCGTGGGCGAGCGCGGGGGAGGGGAGATCGGAGCACAACGCGTGCTCAACGGGGCCTTTCACGAGACCCTGCAGTCGCTCGACGACGAGGCCAGGACGTTCACCTACAGCATCGATGACGGCCCCGGTCCGGTTGCATCGGACGCCGTGAGCAACTACGTGGGCCGCGTGCGCGTGTTTCCGATCACCGACAGCAACCGCACGTTCATCGAATGGGAGTCAACTTACGAATCCGACAACGACGCTGCCGTGGGAGAGTTGTGCAACCCGATCTATGGCGCGCTCCTGCAGAGGCTACAAGAGCACTTCGCCTGAGCCCCGCAAGGCTCGAACGTCATGATGGGCCCCCGCATACCTGAGTTTGTCCCCCCTGCTCTCGGAGCAGCAGTAGTGGCTGGATACCGGGTGCGGCTCAGCTCGTCTCCAGCGCCGCGTAGGCCAATTCTCTGAAGCGGGAGCCGAGCGTTGGGTCGAAGGGCTGAACCTGCGTCATGTAGATGCCGATGAGGCGCTCGTGCGGGTCGATCCACAAGCCGGTGGAGGCAATGCCGGACCAGCTGAGTACTCCGACCGGCTCGTTGCTGCAGATACGGAAAATCGCGTCATTGGACAGGTCTGGCAAGTGGATAGAGCCAGACTTGAGCCCGAGGGCCGATTCTGGCACCGTGCCGCGGTACCTGAAACCGTAGAGCCCCGCGTCCAGGAGAGTCGAGATGCACCGTCGTGTCGTTGTTGCTAGCTGCGTACTGGCTGCCGGAATGTGGGCGCTGGACTCGAACTTCCCGCTCGCGAGACCCCTGTCGGGAGGCGTTCAGGAGGCGATGGCTCCAGAGCTCGTTCCCGCGACGAACCTCGTGCTTGACGAGTTGCCTCCGACCGCTTTCTCGCTGGTCTCGATCGATGAACAAATCTACGAACTGGCCACGATGCGCGGAGAAAGGCCACTGCTGCTGATCTTTTTCCGTGGCGCCTGGTGACCGTTCTGCCGCACGCAGCTCGGGGAGCTGCAACGTTTCAGGGAGCAGATCCGAGAGACCGGCGCCGAGCTCTGGGTCATCGCCAACGACGATGCTGGTCAGCTGCGCGCGTTCCGCGACCAGCAGGAGATAGAGTTCCCGTTTCTGCTGGATTCGCAAGCGGAAACGATCCGTGCCTGGGGCCTGCTCAACGAGTCCGCTCCCGGCGGTCGCCAGATACCGCACCCGACGGCGGTGATCCTCGATCGCGAAGGTAGGGTCCGGTTCGTTCACATCGACGCCAACTTCCGCCTACGGCCGCCTGCCGAGGAGCTGGTCCAAAGGCTCAGGGAGCTCGAACCGACCGGCGCATCGGACCCCGGAGCGCTGCTGGAGCTACACGAAGATCTGGCGATGGTGCGGCAGCCCGAGCTTGTCGCAGGCGTTCCAGACACTTCCGCCGCCGCGCTAGGGGCACGGGGCGCGGCGCTTGCACGCCTGCGAGCCCGCCTCGACCGGATCGACCCAGACCGCTGGCCGGTTGCGGACCGCATCGACTATCTACTGGTCCGGGCGCGCCTGGACGCGGCGGATTTCGAACTTCGTGTGGTCCGGCCGTGGGCGCGGGACCCGGGCTTGGCAGTCGATCAGGTCCGCGCCACGGCGTACACGGAGGCGCCGAGCACGCCGCGCGAGGTGGAGGAGCTGCGGGAGCGGCTGCAAGCGGTGCCGGTCATCCTCGCTGCTGCGCGCAAGAGCCTGACACAGC
>JACZXM010000022.1:4277-14458 GCA_022571615.1 Acidobacteriota bacterium
GCGAGCCACGCCGGCCGACGCCGCCAGAAGGCGTGATCGGCTGGTTCGGAGATCTGCGTGAGCGCGTTCGTGCGACGGCTCCGGAGCTTGTCGGCGATGTCGGCGCCGCGCTGATGGCGCTGGAGCAGTATCAGCGCTGGCTGATCGACGACGAGGCCGACATGACGGCCCCGGCCTGGATTGGGCTGCAGGACTACGATTGGTACCTCAAGCACGTTCTTCTGATGCCCTACACGGCCTCGGATCTGCAGGTTCTCGGCGCCCGTGAGCTGGCGCGGGCGCGGACGTTCTTGCAGATCGAGCGCCACCGAAATCGAGGTCTGCCGCCGATCGAGCCGGCCTCCAGCGCCAAGCAACACGAGGCCCGCGTGCGCGCCGCGGAGAACCTGATCCGGCAATTCATCGCCCGGCACGAGCTGCTGACGCTGCCCGATGGTCTCCCGGAGCGCTTCGAGACCGACGCGTTCTGGATCGTACGCCCGGAAGGTAAGCGCCATTTCTGGGAGGAGATCACCTACCGTGATCCGCTCAACAATCATATCCACGCCTCGATTCCCGGCCATCGGTTCGATGCGTTCTTACAACGGCGCGAAACGCGCCCGATCCGCCGCGGCTATCGTGACGGGGTCCGTTCCGAGGGGTGGGCCTTCTATATCGAGGAGATGTTCCTGCAAGCCGGGCTACTGGACGAGCGTCCCCGCGCCCGCGAGCTGTTTTACATCGCGCAACTCAAGCGCGCCGCACGAGTTCATGCTGAGCTGCAGATGCAGCGCGGCGAGTTCACGCTACAGCAGGCGATCGACTACCTGATCTCTCAAGTGCCGTTGATGGAGCCCGACCTGGCGCGCTACGACCTACAGATCTATCTGCGTCGTCCGACCTACGGCATGAACTACGTGATGGGCAAGATCCAGCTCGAGAAACTGCTGTCAGATCGCGCCCAGCAGCTCGGCGACCGTTTCGATCTGGGTGCATTCCACAACGAGTTCCTGGGCGCCGGGCCGATCTCAATCTCGCTAATCCGGTGGCAGATGACGGGCCTGGACGACGAGGTGCGTACGCTCTGGTAGGGGCGTTCGGATCAGGAAGTCGGCAGCCGGTACCCTTCGGGCAAGTGGGATTTACGGGCGACTGGCAGCGTCGCAACTCCTCCGCGATGACGCCAGCATCGCCTCGTCGTTGCTTCTTGCCCTCACCCGTAACTCCCACTTGCCAGACCCACCACACTTCCACCACGGCCTGCTAGTGTCCATGGGCAGTCAATCTCCGACCCTAGGAACCCGCCTGCGATGAATACAGACGACCTGGAGAGTACTGCCGAGCGCGCTCTTGCCCGCGTCATCCCTGCGCTGCAGGAGTTCGTCGGCGTCGCCAGCATTTCGGCGCGCGGCGAGCTGCTCGAAGAAGGGGCAGCACTGTGCGCACAGCTTCTGCGACAGGCCGGGTTGACGGTTGAAACCTGGCGCGGCCGCGGCGCCCCAGTCGTGTATGCATGGCGAGAGCCACCGCCGAGCGCACCAACCATCCTTTTTTACGGCCATTACGATGTGCAGCCGCCCGAGCCGCTCGATGCCTGGCAGTCTCCGCCTTTTGAGGGCGTCCTGCGGGAAGGAGCGATCTACGGTCGCGGAGCAGGCGACAACAAGGGGCAGCTGTTGGCGCACATTGCCGCCGTCCAGACGCTGATCGAGACCGGACGCCTGGGGGTTGGGGTCAAGTTTCTGGTTGAAGGCGAAGAGGAGATCGGCAGCCCACACCTGGCGCAGGTCGCAAGCGAGCACCGCCAGCAGCTGACCGCGGACCTGGCCCTGACCTCCGATGCCCCGGTACACGACGACGACCAGGCGGTGATCATCTTCGGCGTGCGGGGCCTGCTGTATCTGCAACTCGACGTGCGGGGGGCTGATCGTGACCTGCACTCCGGCAATCGCGGTGGCCTGGCCCCAACGCCGGCATGGGATCTCGTTCACGCCCTGAGCTCCCTGCGCGACGAGGCCGGACATGTACTTGTTCCCGGCTTTTACGATCCCGTGCGAGAACCCACCCCCGAGGAAGCGGCGATGCTGCGCCAGCTGCCGTTCGACCGCGATCGGATGTTGGAGGAGCTCGGATTGGACCGGCTTCCCGGCAGATCAGAGCATCACCCATGGGAGTTCTTGATGTTCCGACCCACATTCAATATCAGCGGTCTTCGGAGCGGCTACGGCGGGCCGGGAGCCAAGACCATCGTGCCGTGTCAGGCCTCCTGCAAGCTCGATATCCGGCTGGTCGCGGACCAACGGCCCGACTCGGTGCTCGCCGCGCTGCGCGAGCATCTGGCCCGCCACGATCCGCGCGTGCAGGTCACCGAGATCGCTGCTGTACCCCCCTCTGCCACGGCCCCGGACACGCCGCTGGCGGCTCCGGTCATCGAAGCCGTGACTCGCGCCACGGGAACACGTCCATGGCTCCGACCCCGTCTCGGGGGTACGACCCCGGACTACGTCTTCACCGAGGTGCTTGGCATGCCGAGCCTGTTGGTGCCGTACGGGCCACCCGACATGAACCACCACGCGCCGAACGAAAAGATGACGTTGCGGGCATTGCGGCGCGGCATCGCCTGCTCGCTGGAGATCTGCGCGCAGCTAGCGGGTTGGAGTTAGGAGGCCGTGGTGGAAGTGTGATGGGTCTGGTTACGCCGCGGCCTCCTAGCGGCCCGTGGCGGCACCACTTGGGCCGGCGCAGAATTCCCCGAACATCGGTGCCGCCCAGCTGTCCGGCGCGCTGGCCACGAGCAACTCGCCGACCAGCGAGGTCGCGGCACAGGCACGCGGCACCAGATCGGCCAGGGCTCCGCTTGCCGCTGTGCCGGCCGCTACCAGCCATCGGCTCGCCCGATGCAGCACCCGGAGGGTCGCCAGCATCGACTCCAGGTCCTCGGGATCCCGCGCTTCGACGAACATGACCCGCCCCTGCGCGGTTCCGGCATCGGTCTCGATGCGGCCCGCTGTCGCTCCCGAGTCGGACTGCGATGCCCACCACCCCAGCAGCGGTGCCGCGCCCTTGAGGATCGGGGCCGGCGGCCCGATCACGGCATAGCCGGCGTCCAGGTCGCGCAATGCCGCGGCGCGCGCGCTCGACGGCCATTCCGATGGAGGCTCGGATCCCGGGTCCCACCACCCCATCCTCTGCCCGCTGCCGACCGTGCGCAGGGTCACGTCGAAGGCCGTTGCGGGCGGCTGATCGGCAACGCTGTTGAGCACATGCCCGAGCACCGCCGAGCGCAGGAGCCCATACGCCGATTGGACTCCACGCCGGCGCACAGGGTCGAGACCGCCCACCGCGATCGGATCGCGGATCCAAATCGTCAGCTCCCCCGCGCGGTCTGGCTCCGGCAGCTGCCAGTTCATCCCGACCAGTCGGATCCCGGGCCGGGCGAGGCCTTCTGGGCCCGTCAGCTGATCGGTCGCAGCGAGCAACGCCGAGGCCAACAAACCCAGCCCCGTTCGCTCGAACTCCAGCGAGGCACGCACGACCGCAACGTGCAAGGCATCTGCGGGGTGCGTTGAGGCTTCCGGCTCATGGTCATCGAGCTCCGCTGGCCGCGCCTGGATCTCGCGAGGCACAGCGACAACCCGAGTTGCCTCGTCCTCGGTCGCTGGCCGTGGGCGCGCGTTGTAGGCCTGCAACGCCTCGACCTCCGCCGCCGCGAGATCGGTCAGCAGAGTGTGGATCCCGAGCGCCTGCCGCGCCAGCAACCCCGCCTGTACAGGGCCGGCGCCGACCAGCGCCAGCAGGCGAGCCTCGAGCCGTTCGCCCCACGGGACGATCAGCACCGCCCCGGGTCCCATCGGCACCCGGGCTCGAACGCGAAGCTCGACGCGCCGCAGATCGCGCCGCTCGATCGGTCCGATCAGGATGCTCGTATCACCCAGCTGCAGCTGCAGCGATACCGGCCCCTCGGGCAGGCGTGGTAAGACCCCATCCAGCGGCTGCGGTGCTTCCTCGGGCAGCTCGGACGCGGCGGGTTGTGGCAACTCGACGTCACTCTCGTTGGCGCCAAGATTTCCCGCCTCCTGTGGTCCCCGGACCTGCTTGTGCAGAAAGAGCTCGATCGGCACACCGATCAGCTCTTCTACCGACACGACGGTCGAGCTCATCGGCTCCTGACCCCGCAGCACCTCGACGGTGACCGTTGCACGCTGGCTCATGGCGGGAGCCTCGGTCACCCGGCGGCGGCGCCCGAAGGTGGTGCCGGGATCTCCGCCGAACGAGGGATCGAGCGCCACCCAGTCGGCACCCCGCTGTGCCTCGAGCCACCAGTGATCCGCCGCCAGCTCTACCCAGCGCAGCCACGGATCGCCACGGTGGGCTCGATCAGCCTGCGTTCTGCCGACGAGCTCCACAGACTGCTGCCATCGCAGGCTGCCATGAACGAGACGGGTTCGAACCCCTCGTTGCCGGTACAGCTGGGCAAGCAGCAAGCTCTGATCGAGCGAGTTGCCCGCTCCGGCCAACAGGGTACCGCGAGCGCCCCGCACGCTGCCAGAATAGGGAACGAACGAGATCACCCGCTGCACGAAGCGGAACGGGGCGTCCCACGCCATGCCGAGCGCAGCGCCGAGCCCGACCGGATCCTCTTCGACTACCCGCGCCCGCGGGGCGCTGACTCCATCGAGAACCGCCTCGACGTCGACCCGCTCGAAGAACGAGCGTAGCGTCGCGATCTGTTTCTCGGACCACTCGATTCTTGTCAGGTCAACGTGGGGCTCGGGCCGCGGGGCCTGCTCCCGTGCGCTCGCCGCCCCGCTCAGTAGCGTTACCAGCACCAGCCCCGCGGCCATCGTGGTGGCACGGCTCGAGCCGCCAACGGCCCAGGCTACTGAGACTCTGCGGGATACGAAAGCCGACATGGCCAAGGAGGCTAGAGGCGCCCCCCCGGGCTGTCAATTCGCCGCACTGCCGGCAGGGCCCAGGAGAGACACCGGCAGTGGCAGCAGCAGGGCATGAGGTCGAGCACGTCCGTTCTGCTGGCCTCCTACCCTCAAGCCGCCTCCACCAGCCGGCCACAGCGCCACGACGTGCTCGACCTCATCCCCTGCTGCGTTCCCTCCGCTTTATCCAACACTTCCACCACGGCCTGCTAAAATATTGCTGTGAAGCTCTCGCGGCTGGAGTCGTACCCGATTCGTCCCGGCGTCCTCGCGGCCCTCGTCGCGCTCGCGGCCGTCTTGGCGCCCGGCTGTGCACCACCAGGCGCTTCCGGACCGGACCTGATCCTGACCGGAGGGATCATCTACCCCTCCGGCACCACGGACACTACGAGCCAGGCCCTGGCGATCCAGGACGACCGGATTCTGGCGCTCGGAAGCGACGCCGAGATCTTCGCCCTCGTCGGCGACGCCACGCAACAGATGAGACTCGACGGTTCGGTGGTCTTGCCGGGCTTGTACGACGCGTGGATCGATCTGGAGGCCCTCGGCCGGTGGCCTGGTGGTCTGGATCTGCGCCGTGCCACTACACCGCGCGAGATTCAGTCTCGGCTGCGGGCGACCCTCGGCTCCGGCGGCGAGGGCTGGATCCTCGGGTGGGGCTGGGACGAGACACGCTGGCCGCGACCGGAACTGCCCTCCTACCGCCTGCTCGACGAGGTGGAGTCCGAGCGGCCGGTGCTACTCGTGCACCGCAGCGACCAGCTCGGCTGGCTCAACTCGGCCGCGATGGACCGTAGCAACCTGCGGTCGAGCTCGCCCGCGCAGGGGGTGCTGCTCGCTCCGGACGGCAGCTGGAACGGCCTGGTGACCGACGACGCCCTTCGCGGCATGTTGCAGAGCCTCGAGCCGGAGCCGCAGGTGCGCAAGGGCTGGATCGCCAACGGACTGCGGACGGCGGTCGCGGCAGGGCTCACCCGGGTAACCACTTCTCCGATCGATGCCACCGCGGTGATGTTGCTGCAGCAGCTGGCGGCCGACGGCGATCTCCCGATTCGCGTCGAGATGCGCGTGCGACCCGATGCGGTCGATGATCTCGAGCGGCTCAGCTTCGATCCCGAGTGGCTAACACTCGCCGCTGTCGGACTCGATCTGGATGGGCCGTTCGGCCCGCGACTCGCGGCCTTGGACCAAGGCTATTCCGACGCCGCAGGCCTAGGGTGGCGATCGCTCGACCCCGAGACGGTCTCGCGCGCTTGCCTGCAAGCCGAGCGGTGGGGACTGCGGTTCGACGTCCAGGCGCATGGGGACCTGGCCATCGGAGCAGCGCTACGCTGTGCTCTCCTCACGGAGGGTTCCGGCATGCTTGTTGGTGCCGATCTACTGCCAGCGGACTTCGCCGAGTCGCTGCGTGGGGCGCGCGTTGCCGCGGTGCCAATGAGGTTGGAGCACGATCTGGCCTTCATCGAGTCGCGGATCGGGCCCGAGCGCGCACCACGCAGCCACGCCTATCGCTCGCTGCTGGCTCGCGGCTCGCTGGCGGCGTTCGCATCGATGGCTCCTCGATACCCACTAGCGCCGATGGCAAGCTTGTTCGTCGCCTGGAAACGACAGGACCTACGGGGTTACCCCATCGATGCGTGGGTTGCGCCCGAGCGCCTGTCACTGGACGATCTGATGCGCCTGGCTCTCGGACTTGGATCGGGAGCTGTGGGGTTGTCCGAGGGCGCGGCGGCGGACCTCGTCATCTGGTCGCAAGATCCGTTCGTGGCCAGCGAGGACTCGCTGCTTCAGACACGGGCTATGGTCACTTTCGTGGCTGGCCGCGTGGTGTATTCGCGCCCCCTTGCCCAGGCATCTCCGAGCGGTGGCTGAGACCGCCCCATGTACGGTGGGGATCCTTGACTTTGCCGATGCACGACCGTAGTTTCAGCCTAGGTTTGTTGGCCCCACGCCCCCGCAACGTCTGAGCCTCATCGATGCCCGCGACGACTCGAACCTGGGTTCTGTCCGCAATCGCCAGCCTGGCCGCGGCAGCGGCCTGCGGCACTGCGAGCCCGGAGATCGTCGCGATCGAGTACTTGAGGGCGACCCGAACCGGCGACTCCGATGATGCGATTGCGATGCTGGATATGGACACCATCGTCGATCGGGTCAAGAGCCGGATCATGATGGTGAACACGGACGGGGATCCAGACCAGTTTCTGTATGATTCGGTGCAGACGGTCCTGTGGGGGCTGTTTCAGGAAACACCGCGCCAGGACGAGCTTACCTACGACGCCCCGCCGGCCGATCTGGACGGGCAGAAGGCGACGGTCCGCGTCGTCTTGACCGCCGCCGATGGCACCACCCGAACGCGAGCCGTCTACCTGCGGCGCGCGGGCACCGGTTGGCTGGTGTCCGGTCGCTCGCTGGATGAGCTAGTCGCCTACGCGATCCAACGACTGGAGGAACGGTTTTGACCCTCTTCCAGCGAATCCCCGACGCCCCACGACCTCGTCGCCCGGCGTTGCCAACGATGGAGGGACAGCCATGAAACGACGCGCGATTGGAGCCTTGGCGCTTCTCGCCCTGACCGTTGCCTGCGGGAGCCCGGTGCAGAGAGCGGCAAACAAGCTCATGGAGCAGGTCCGCCTCGGCGATCCATTGGCCCGGCAGACGTACGAGGAAGACAAGGACCTGCTCTTGTCGCCCGAAGCCGTGCCGATCTGGACCGAGGCGCTGCAGAGCAGCGACAGCCCGCAGATCAAGGAATGGGCAGCGCAGCTGCTCGGCGACATCGGCGATGAGTCATCCCTGCCGGTACTGGCCGCGGCGCTGTCGGAACCCCGCAACGTTCGTGAAGCGGCGGTCGCCGCGATCAAGCAGTTCGACGACGACCAGGCCTGCGACGCGTTCGTGCTGGCGCTCGAGAGTGGCGATCTCGACGCTCAGGCGGTGGCATTACCGCAGATCAGCCGCCTCAAGGCTTCCCGCGCCGTACCGGCTGTGGCCATTGTGGGTCGCTCGAGCGACGAGCTCGTATCGCGAACGGCCATCGATACGCTCGGCGATATCGGAGATTCCACTGCCGCGGAGGCCCTGGTCGCGATGGTGACCGACGACGCCTTGCAGGCAGAATCGCGAGCCCAGGCCCTGCTGAACCTCAAACGCATCGAAGGCGCCGAGGATCAGCTACAGGCGGTGCTTGCTGCACTCGAGGAGTCGGAAGACGAGACAGCTGCGTCTTTGCTCGAACAGGCGACCGCACAGCGCTGAGCCCGACTTGCCCTTGGCGGTAGGCAAGGCCGGCGAGCCGCGGGCCTGCCCGGAGGGATCATGGAAGGTATCGACCTGGACTCTGTGCTCGAGGAACAGGACAAGATCCCGGCGCCGGCCGACTTCCTCGCCGGCGCCGTGGTGGCGGACCCGGCGGCGGCGCGCTCGCGCGCCGTCCAGGATTCCGAGGCCTTCTGGGCCGAGGCCGCAGCGGACCTGGACTGGTATCGGAAATGGGATCGCGTCCTCGATTGGGATTTCCCGTTCGCCGATTGGTTCCCGGGAGCCGAGTGCAACATCGTACACAACGCCCTGGATCGCCACCTGGAGACTTGGCGACGCCACAAGGTGGCGCTCCTGTGGGAAGGTGAGGACGGGCACCGACAGGTCTTCACCTACGCCGAGCTGTCGCGCGAAGTCGGCAGGCTTGCCGATGCCCTACGTGAGATGGGCATCAGCCGGGGCGATTGCGTCACCATCTACATGTCGATCTGCCCGCAACAGGCGATCGCCATGCTGGCCTCGGCCAAGATCGGTGCCTTCCACAACGTCGTGTTCGGCGGCTTTTCGGCCGACGGCCTCCGAGACCGCATCAACGATACGCAATGCAAGGTACTGGTCACCGCCGACGGCGGCTTGTACCGCGGCAAGATCGTCCCCCTGAAGGAAGCCGCCGATAAGGCGGTGGCGCAATGCCCCACGATCGAAAAGGTCATCGTCTACGAGCGCTGCGGACACGGAGCTCCGATGACCGAGGGGCGAGACATCACCTGGGAGGAGGCGGTCGCGGGACGCTCCGGCAATGCCAAGACCGAGGTCATGAGCGCCGGTGACCCGCTATTTGTGCTGTACACCTCCGGGACCACCGGTAAGCCGAAAGGAATCGTCCACCACCACGGCGGCTACATGGTGGGGACGTACCTGACAAGCAAGTGGATCTTCGATCTGCGAGACACCGATCTGTTCTGGTGCACCGCCGATCCGGGTTGGATCACCGGACACTCCTACATCGTCTATGGTCCGTTGATTAACGGGGCCACCGTATTCATGGCCGAGGGCTCGCCCGATACCCCCGATGCCGGCCGCTGGTGGCGCCTAATCGAGCGCTACGGGATCAACATCCTATACACGGCCCCCACCGCGATCCGGATGTTCATGCGACTGGGCGAGCAATGGCCAAGTCAGTACGACCTCAGCAGCCTGCGCCTGCTCGGATCGGTCGGCGAGCCGATCAACCCGAAAGCCTGGCACTGGTATCACCAGGTGATCGGTGGCGGCAAGTGCCCCATCGTCGACACCTGGTGGCAAACCGAGACCGGTTCGGTGCTGATCACCACGCTGCCGGCAGAGGCGGCGAAGCCAGGATCAGCCGGTTTCCCGTTCCCCGGAATCGATGCCGACGTCGTCGACAAGCAGGGCAATTCCAGACCGTCGGGCGTCGGCGGCTACCTCGTCGTGCGCAAGCCCTGGCCCTCGATGCTGACAACCCTGTACAAGGACCCCGACCGGTATCGGGAGGTGTACTGGGAGATCGTGCCCGGGATGTACACCGCCGGCGATGCCGCCGTACGCGACGCCGATGGCTACATTCGAGTGCTCGGCCGCATGGATGACGTGCTCAACGTGGCGGGACACCGTCTCGGCACGATGGAGATCGAGAGCGCACTGGTCTCGCACGCTGCGGTCGTCGAAGCCGCGGTCATCGGAATCCCCGACGAGATCAAGTTCGAGGTCCCGAAGGCGTTCGTGATCCTACACAGCGGTTACGAGCCCAGTGAGGAGCTCAACAACGAACTACGCTCGCATGTCGCCGATCAGATCGGCAAGATCGCCCGCCCCGCCAGCCTGGAGTTCGTCGACTCGCTGCCCAAAACACGCAGCGGAAAGATCATGCGTCGGTTGCTCAAGGCGCAGGAGCGGGGCGAGTTGGTGGGTGACACATCGACGCTCGATCCGGGGAGTGTCCCCGTCGATCAGGATGAACCGGAGGGACGCAGCAGGGGGTGAGGTCGA
>JACZXM010000423.1 GCA_022571615.1 Acidobacteriota bacterium
GTCCACCGCTCGCATGAAATTCAACCCGCCCAGCATGATATTAGGATCGGTTTGCTGATACTCTTCTAAAATCGGGCGCGCATCTTTCCAGATCTGGGCCAATAACGGCGTATCCAGCGAAATCGAGTTGTTTGGATTGTTGATCTCGTGCGTTATGCCGGCCACCATCTCGTTGACTGCGACCAGGCGGAGGGCCTCCGCCACTAGCTCACTCGGCTCCTTGCCGCTCGCCTTGCAGGTCGATGCGACACGACTCCAGAGCTGTCGCGGCACGAAGATCCGCTGCTCGATGAATCCGCCCTCGGGGCTTTTGTCTTGGTTGGACAAGGATCCTCCGTCGATGGGCTCGGACATTATCATCCGCACGTTTCAGCGGTTGGTGCAGCTTCCCGTTCGGCCACTGGAAACGGTATCCTGCCACGATGCGATCTGGAAGCGTTTTCGGTTCCGTGCGTTGGCTGCCCTGCGCTCTGGTGGCTCTGTCGGCGCTTGCTGGGTGTGCCTCTGCAGGCTCGCCCATGCCGCTGGGCGCCGACGCCGACGAGTGGATCAGCGCCGAGGTTCGCCGCGCACTGCAACGGGACGACCGGATCGATGCGTCGACGCTGCGGGTGGAAACCCGCGATGGTGTGGTGGTGCTGTCGGGGGTGGCTTCGACGCTCGATCAGGTTCGACGGGCGTTGCGGCTCGCGGGCCGGGTTCGGGGCGTCGAGCAGATCGTCAATCGCATCCGCGTGTTAGCAGGCGGTGGTGAAAGTGTGATGGGTCTGGCAAGTGGGAGCAACGGGCGAGGGCAAGGAGCGGCGAGGAGGGCGGATGGCGCCCCGCTCACAGTAACTTCAGCGCCTGGACGATGATCAGAGCCGCCATCACGGCCACCGTGCGCAGCTCGCGGTTCCGCGTCTGAGCCTGGTCCCACGAGAAGCTCTTGCGGGCTCGACGCTCGGTGTCGGCGGGCCAATCCTGTCGGCGCCGGAGATGTGGCAGCAGCCGCGGGGTCTCCTCCAGGTACTCTTGATACTCGGCCCCGAACAGCGACTGCAGTCGCAACTCTTCCACGTACATCGCCGGAAGATAGAAGGCCAGGTACAGGAACGCGAAGGAGCCCGCCCAGGCGAGCGCGTGCTGTGCCAGCAGCGAGAGACCGAGACCGATCAGGAGACTACCCAGGTACAGTGGATGCCGCACCATTCGGTACGGGCCATCACGCGTCAACTCCTGGTTGCGAACCAGATAGCCGCAGGCCCAGACGCGGATGACCTCACCCAGGGCCACGATCGCGGTGCCTGCAAGCAGGCGTGTTGCGTCGGGACGGCTGAAGGCGACGTAAAACAGCGCGAAAAAAATCCCGACATGGACGCGATGGTGCGAGGCCCAGGCCCTCCAGCGTGCCGTCAAACGCATCGATTCTCCTGTTAGCCCACCGCTCCCGTGATCCGCAAACGAACCATGGCCGCGTCGACGAGAGCCTCGGGCGGAATCGACTCCAGGCACTCCCGGGTCCCGAGCCGACAACGGCGCGCGTGGCAATACGAACAGGGCAGGACCTGCCGCACGACCTGGTCGTCAGGATCCAGAGGACCCAATCGGGCCGGGTCGGTGGGCCCGAACAAGGCCACTACGGGTGTCCCACAGGCTACCGCGAGATGCAGCGGTGCGCTGTCGCCCCCGATGAACAGGCTCGCCGCTCGAAGCAGCCCGACGAGTTGCGGCAGCCGCGTTGGAGGTGCCAGATGCTGACCCGGGCCGGCGTGCGTGGCGTGCTCGCGTGCCGAGTCCCGTTCGCCCGGGCCCCAGATCCACAGAAAATGCAGGCCCGTCCTGCGGTGCAGATCCCGCGCCGCGGCGATGAATCGCTCCGGGTCGTAGCGTTTGGTGGGCCAGTTGGCAGCCGTGTGAATGATCGCGAAGCGCTCGACCCCCAACCGTTCGATCTGCTCGCTCGCGTAGCGTTCATCGGCGTCGTTGCACAGCCTGGGGAACTCTATCGCGGTGCGACTCGCCCCGGCGGCAGCCGCCAAATGCAGGTTGTGGCGCACGATGTGGCAACCGGGCGGTGCGACCGGTGCGGTCCGGTGGTAGAGGCGGGCGGCGATCCGCTCGCGTAGATCGACCGGCGCGAACCCGAGGATCTCGGTTCGTGCCGCACGGGCAACGATCGCCGATTTGAGCAGACCCTGGAAGTCGATCGCCAGCTCATAGCCGGCGGTGCGGATCTGGCGCAGGTGCGCCCGAGCCTCCCGCTGGGAGCGCCACGACAACAGGTGGCGGCGCCAGCTCTGGATCGGAAGCTCGTGCACCCGCAGGTTGCCCGGAAGGCGGCGCACGAGGTCGGACGCCGCACTCTCGACCGCCCAGCCGAATGCCGTTGCGGGCCATCTGCGCCGTAGCGCCATGTAGGCCGGGAACGTGTGCACGACATCGCCGATCGAGCTCAGGCGAACGATCAGCACCGACTCCGGGGCTGGCCCGCCGGCGGTGCGCCGTTCCCGGTTCATAGCTCGGCTTTGGCGATGCGCGCGAACAGATCGCCGGTGCTGTGGTTCTTAGGGTCGCCGACGATCGCCACCCTTGCACCAATGCTCTCGACCGTACGTTGCTCCGGAACGCCGGCGGCATAGTCGGGTCCCTTGCAGTGCACGTCCGGCCGCAGCCGCCGGATGAGCGCATCGGCGGTGGGCTCCGGGAACACCGTTACCAGGTCCACCGGCCGCAGGCTGGCAACCATCTGAGCCCGCAAAGGGGCGGGCAACAGGGGCCGGCCGGCACCTTTCAGGAGCGCCACCGAGGTGTCGCTGTTGACTCCCACCACCAGCAGGTCGGCCTCGGCCTTGGCGCCGGCCAGGTAGCGTGCGTGCCCGACGTGCAGCAGGTCGAAGCAACCGTTGGCCAGCGCCACCGTCAGCGCCTCTTGCCGGCGCCGCGCATCGAGCCAGGCGGCGGCCTGGCGCATAGAGGAGTAGAGGTAGATATGTGAATAATGGTTCTGGCCGCGTGGCTCGCCGTTGTTGGC
>JACZXM010000023.1 GCA_022571615.1 Acidobacteriota bacterium
GAAGGCGTTGCGGTAGCCGGCGGCCTCGAAGGCCTGGTTCCACCAGCTTGCCCCTTCGATCAGCGCCGAGCGGATCGGCTCCGGCGTGCCGCGATCGACGTAGTAGACGATGGGCTCGACCGCGTCGCTGACTGCCGCGGTCGGGTCGACCTTGCGGAGCCGATGGCGGTTGATGACCCGGTGCGTCAGAGACTCCCCCAGGGGCACGGAGTAGTCCTGATACGTCATGCCGAAGGCGCCGGAGCGCGGATCGAAGGCGCGCGCAACGTAGCCCTCATCAGGTAGCTGCACGAACGAGTGGTGTTGGCGCACGGTAACCGCCTGGGCACTCGGGGTGACCGCCGCCAGCGAGCCGCGGCCGAAGCCTCCTCCGGGCCCGCGTTGGTTGCCGAACCCCCCGAATCCTCTGCGCCCACCTCCCGAGGTGGTGAACGTCAGCGTCACGTCCATCTCGGTGTTGTTGGGGAACGCCCTGGTGCGCTCCATGAACACGGCGCTGCGCGAGCGGTCGAGCTTGTACTGGGCCGGCTGTAGCCTTGTGGCGACTCCGTGGGCATCGCGGAGCAGGAAATCCGTCAGCTCGACGAGCACCCGGCCATCGGTCTCGGCTGCCACCGTGAATCCCCATAGGATCGACTTGGCAAAGGCCTCCTCGACGGCTCGGCGCTCGTCGGGGTTGTCGCTCAGGGCGCGGTAGGTGAGGTTGGGCTGCACCATCAAGATCTTCGGTCCGACGCGATCGAAACGCACCAGCCGGCTGCCGCCGAGCTGGCCGCGGTCGAGTCCGATGTCGTTCGAGCCCAACCCGGCCGACAGGCCGCTGATGTAGAGCACGTCGGTATCGAACCGGCTGATCTCCATCCATAACTGGCCGGCCGCCTCATCCCAGAAAAGCGGGAAAAAGCCGTCGAGCTGACGCATCGATGCGGTCTTGTCCTCGATACTAGGGGGCGGGCCGCTCGGTTCGCCGCGGGGCCCAGAGCCCTGCCCGGCGGGCGGTGCCTGCGCGGTGGCCAAAGGAGTCGCCAGCAGCGCTATCAGGGCCAGGCCGAAGGTGGTGAGCGTGGTACGGGCAAGTCGCGGTCGAGCGATCACGTTGGTCTCCGATTCGAAGTGTCCCGCCTCCCCGGGTGCAGGCGGCCGCGGGGGCACCCGTGAGCTCGGGACGGTCCAGGCACAGATTGCCAGAAATGCCTGGCGAACACAGCGACGGCCGCGGCGAAGCCGAAGCAGCACCTGCGTGCGCCACCGCTGTCACGGGCTGCTCCCACGGTCTACTGCGTCTGGCGGTGCCGGAGTCCTCTGTCTGCGCCTTTCAACCGTCGAGCGGTCCGCGTATCGTGGGCGGGGATTTTCCGAGACAACCGGGAGGCTGCACGATGCGCAACAGGAATCTGCTCGGTAAGGCGGTGGCTACTCTGGCGCTGGTCCTGGTGGCCAGCGGATCCGGCACCGGGGTTCCCGTTGGCCCCGATCGCACCGACACGCGGTTGCTCAGTCAGCCGGCGATCAGTGACACGCACGTAGCGTTCGTGTATGCGGGGGATCTGTGGAGCGCGCGGCTCGATGGAACCGAGGTCATCCGGTTGACGACCCACAGCGGTTCGGAGAGCCAGCCGGTGTTCTCGCCCGACGGACAGTTAGTGGCCTTCACCGGCCAGTACGACGGCAACACCGACGTGTTTGTGGTGCCGGTAGGCG
Source organism: Acidobacteriota bacterium (assembly GCA_022571615.1). Classification (GTDB taxonomy): domain Bacteria; phylum Acidobacteriota; class UBA890; order UBA890; family WLXD01; genus JACZXM01. Next base: position 1,702 of record JACZXM010000023.1, read on the forward strand.
GCGGCGAACCGCGGCGTCTGACCTGGCACCCGGGGGCCGACATCGTGCGCGACTTCACCCCGGATGGCAGCGGCGTTGTGTTCGCCTCGCAGCGGTCCGTGTACACGAGGCGTTTCTACCAGTTCTTCATCACCGCCCTGGACGATGGCATGCCCGAGCAGTTGCCGATTCCCAACGGCTGGAAGGCGGCCTTGTCTGCCGACGGATCCAAGATCGCCTACACACCGTTGCCCGAGCGCATGAACCAGTGGAAGAACTACCGCGGTGGCACTGTCAGTCGGATCTGGGTGTACGACCGTGCCGATCATTCGGTGGTGCCGCTACCTCAGCCCGAAGGCCGCTGCAACGATACCGATCCGATGTGGATCGGAGATACCGTGTACTTCCGCTCCGACCGGGCCGGCGAGTTCAACCTGTTCGCCTTCGATCCCGCCGCCGGCACCGTGCGCCAGCTCACCGAGCACGAGGACTTCCCGGTTCTGAGCGCTTCGGCCGGCGGCAACCGGATCGTGTACGAGCAGGCCGGATGGTTGCACCTGATCGAACCCGGCTCAGGCGCTCGCGAAAGGCTCTCGATCGGTGTGCCGGCCGATCTGATCGAGCGCCGCCCGCGTTGGGTGAATGGCAGCCAGTACGTCCGCTCTGCGAGCATCTCCCCGAGTGGGGCGCGCGTGGCGCTGGAGTTCCGCGGCGAGATCATCACCCTTCCCGCCGACAAGGGCAGCCCCCGCAATCTCACCGGCTCGGTCGCGGCGCACGATCGCTCCCCCGCCTGGTCGCCGGACGGCAAATGGATCGCCTGGTTCTCGGATGCCGGCGGTGAGTATCAGCTCCATCTCATCGATCAGATGGGCAAGCAAGAACGGGTCATCACCGTGCCGGGCGCCGGGTACTACGAGGATATTCGCTGGTCGCCCGATGCCAGCAAGATCGCCTATACCGACAATTCCTGGAGCCTGTACGTCCTCGACCTTTCGAGCGAGAGCGCGACCAAGGTCGCCTCGGAGCCCTACTACGGGCCGGGCAAGACCATCAGCGCTAACTGGTCGCAGGATTCCGCCTGGCTTACCTACACGCAGGCGACCGAGGCCGACTTCCGCCGCGTCTGGGTGTACTCGGTGGCAGAAGACCGTTCCTATCCGGTAACCGATGGGCTCTCCGACGCCTCCTTCCCGGTGTTCGATCGTTCGGGCAAGTACCTGTACTTCGTCAGCTCCACCGACGCCGGCCCGGTGCGGCAGTGGTTCGCGATGTCCAATGCCGACATGCGGTCGACCAACAACCTGTATCTGGCGGTGCTGCAGCGGGGTGTCGACTCGCCCTTCAAGGCGCAGAGCGACGAGGAGGAGATGAGCGACGAGGCGGCGGAGGAGGAAAGCGCAGGCGAGCCCGATGGCGCCGAAGCTGAGTCCACCGAGCCGGCACCGTTACAGATCGACTTCGAGCGGCTCGATCAACGTATCGTCGCGCTGCCCACGGAGACCGCCGGCTACAGCGACCTTCAGGCCGGCGCGGACGGGCAGCTGTACTACCTGCGCCGCGACGACGCCAGCAGCTTCGGTTCCGGAAGCCTCCGCACCTACGACCTGAGCGAACGCGAGGAGACCACCCTAGCGGACGATGTGGCCAGCTTTTTGCTTTCGGCCGACACTCACAAGGTGCTGGTGGCGATCGACGGCGGCACTCTCCTGATCGCCAAGGCGGAGGAGAAGGTGGATGTGTCCAAGGGCCACCTGGCGGTCGATGAGATCCGCGTCCGGATCGATCCTCCCGCTGAATGGCGCCAGATCTATCGCGAGGCCTGGCGCATTAACCGCGACTACTTCTACGACCCGAACTTCCACGGCGCCGACTGGGAGGCCATGGGGGAGAGGTACTCCGAGTTCCTCGACCACCTCGCCACCCGCGGCGATCTGAACCGGGTGATACAGTGGATGTCCTCGGAGCTGTCGGTCGGGCACCATCGCGTCGGCGGTGGCGACACGCTCATCAAGGCCGACACGGTCCCCGGGGGCTTGCTGGGCGCAGACTACGAGATCGCCAGCGGCCGCTATCGCTTCAAGAAAGTGTACGGCGGGCTGAACTGGACACCGGACCTGCGCTCGCCGCTCACCGAGCCGGGCGTCGACGTGGTGCAGGGCGAGTACCTGCTGGCGGTGCACGGCGAGGATCTGTCACCGCCCGAGAATCTGTTTGCCCGCTTCGAGAACACTGCCGAGCAGATCGTCGAGATCACCGTCGGACCGAACCCCGACGGGACCGGCGCCCGCACCGTGCAGGTGGTCCCGCTGCGCTCCGAGGTGTCGCTGCGCAACCGCGACTGGGTGGAGGGCAACGTCCGCAAGGTCGAGGCCGCGACCGACGGCCGCGTGGCCTATGTGTACGTGCCCAACACCGCCGGGCTGGGGCATACCTACTTCAAGCGCTACTTCTTCCCGCAGGCGCACAAGGAGGCGATCATCGTCGATGAGCGCCACAACGGCGGCGGCCAGGTGGCCGACTACTACATCGACATCCTGCGCCGTCCCTACATCAGCCACTGGGCGACGCGCTACGGCAACGACTTCAAGACCCCGTTCCACTCCATCCAGGGCCCCAAGGTGATGCTGATCGACGAGACCGCCGGCTCCGGCGGCGATCTGCTGCCCTGGATGTTCCACAAGCTGAAGATCGGCACCCTCGTCGGACGGCGCACATGGGGTGGTCTGGTGGGCACTCTGGGATTCCCGGTGCTCATGGACGGCGGTCGCATCACCGCACCCAACCTGGCGATCTGGACCGAGGACGGGTTCGTGGTCGAGAACGTCGGTGTGCCGCCCGATGTCGAGGTCGAACAGTGGCCGGCCGAGGTGATCGCCGGGCATGACCCGCAGCTTGAGAAGGCGATCGAGATCGCGCTGCAGCAACTTGAGGCCCTCCCGCCGCGGGAACCGAAAAAGCCCGCCTACCCGATCCGTGTGCGGCGCTAGCGGGCCTTGGCAGAAGTAATCATCGAAGCCCGGTGGCCCGCATCGTGACCGCCGGTGGTGGCGACGCGGGCGGTCTTCGGCGTGCGATCGGATCGTGGCAGGCGACCGCGATGGTCGTGGGTACCATCATCGGCGCCTCGATCTTTGTGCAGCCCTCCGAGATCACCGGTCACGTGCCCTCCGCTGCGGGAGCAGCGGCGGTCTGGATCGTCTCGGGAGCGCTGACGCTCGTGGGCGCGCTCGTTTGTGCCGAGCTCGCCTCAGCCCTGCCTCGCACCGGCGGGGTGTACGTGTATCTGAGCGAGGCCTTCTCACCGGCGCTCGGGTTCCTGTGGGGATGGGCGATGTTCTGGACCATGCACTCGGGCATCATCGCCGTCATCGGGATGGTCTTTGCGCGCTATCTCGGCTACTTCGTCGAGCTCGGTCCCATGGGCACGCGCGTGGTGGCCATCGCCGCCATCCTGTCGCTTTCATGGATCAACCATCGAGGGGTGAGCTGGGGCGCCAATCTCCAGACCGTCTTCACGCTGGCCAAGGTGCTGGCGATCCTGGTGATCGTGGCCATCGGTTTTGCCCTCGGACCTTCCGTAGCGCCTCAGGATGTACCGGCGAGCAGCGAGATCGCGTCCAGCGGCAGCGTGGGCTCGAGTACCGCCGGCCCGGCCGACTTCCTGCTCGCCGTCATGGCCGGGCTCTTCGCCTTCGGGGGCTGGCACATGGTCACCTACAACGCCGAGGAGACCCTCGATCCCCAGCGCACCATCCCGCGAGCGCTGGTTTGGGGAGTGCTCGTGGTCACCGCCTGCTATGTAGCGCTCAATGCAGTGTACTTCCATCTGCTGCCGCTGCAGGTGGTGATCGAGTCGAGCCGCGTGGCGGCCGATGCCGCCGACGCCGTGATCGGCTCCGGGGGTGGCGCGGTAATGTCGGCCCTGGTGATGTTCTCGACCCTCGGAGCCCTTGCCGGCATCGTGCTGGCGGGGCCTCGCGTGTACTACGCCATGGCTCGCGACGGCCTGCTGTTTAGCTGGATCTCCGACGTCCACCCGCGCCATCGGACCCCGCACCGCGCCATATGGCTGCAGGGGATCTGGGCTTCGGTCCTGGTGGCCACCGGGACCTTCCGGGCCCTGTTCACCCGTGTCGTCTACACCGAGTGGATCTTCTTCGGCCTGCTGGCGCTCGGGCTCGTGCTGCTGCGGCGGCGACCCGACCTGCGGCGTGGATTCCGCATGCCGTGGGTGCCGATTCTCCCTGGCCTGTTTGCCGCCGCGGCCATGCTGATCGTCGCCAACCAGTTCGTCCTCGAACCGGTCGAAAGCGCCATCGGGCTGACGTTCGTGCTGCTCGGCTTGCCCGTCTACACTCTCTGGGCGCGGGCTCGAGCTCGTTCGGCTGGCGCATGAACCCTTCCTGCGTCAGGACTACTAAGTGAAGATCGTCGACTTTCACAATCACTACTTTCCGCCGGCCTATCTGGAGGCCATCCAGAAGGGTCCGAGCCGGTTCACGGTGACCGAGGACCCGGACGGCAACCCCGTGCTGCACTCGCCGGGCGACTACAACGTCGTGGTACCCGGGCACCGGGATCTGGAGCACCGCGCAAGTGTGGTTGCCCAAGCGAGCATCGACACGCAAATTATCACCCTAACCGCCCCAGGGACCAGCATCGAGGAGCCGGATCGCGCCGCAGAGCTGGCAAGCCTGGTCAATGACTCTCTGGCGGAGGCGGAACGCGGCAGCAACGGGCGGTTCTTGGCGCTTGGAACGCTGCCGATGAACAACCCGGCCGCCGCGGTGGCCGAGATCGACCGGGCCGTCGACGAGCTCGGCCTTCGAGGCTTCATGCTCCTGAGCAATGCCAGCGGAGTGCCGCTGGCGGACGAGAGTCTGTGGCCGGTGTATGAGCGTGCCGATGCGCACGGCTTGGTTCTGTACATCCACCCGACCTACCCGCTGGGCGTGGAGGCGATGCAGGAGTACATGCTCATGCCGTTGGTCGGCTTCATGATGGATACGACGCTCGCAGCCGCACATCTGGTGTTCGCCGGGATCCCCGAGCGGTTCGAGCGCATCCGCTGGGTGCTGGCTCATCTCGGCGGTGCGATCCCCTACCTGGCGGAGCGTCTCGATCGTGGGTACGAGGCGTTCGAGGCCTGCCGGCGCAACCTGTCGCGGCCCCCCAGCGAGGTTCTGCGGGAGTTCTACTACGACACCGTGAACTTCGACCCGGCGGCGTTGCGGCTGGCGATCGAGTTCGCCGGCGCCGACCACCTCCTGGCCGGGAGCGACTACCCGCACATGATCGGCAGCCTTGACCGCATGCTCTCGAGCATCCGCTCCCTGGAGCTGGCGTCGGAGGATGAAGCCGGGATCCTCGGCAACAACGCGGCCCAACTCCTGGGGCTTGGCTGAGGCGAGAATGAGCGGCGGGAGACAGGCGGCCGCCGCGATCACCAGAATCGTGATCTCGGGTCTGCTGATCGGCCTTGCCCACAGGTCGCCTCCCGTCCCCGTGTCAGCCGCGGCGGCGGAGACCGAGTTCTCCGCCGAGCGCGCGCTCGAGCCGCTGCGGTCGGATTGATCAGTCGCTGCGCAGAGCACGGACGGGATCGATTCTCGTCGCCCGCCGGGCGGGTAGCCAGGCCGCCAGCACGGTTGCGGTCAGGACCACAGCGACCACCGCCAGGGTGGCCACGGGATCTCCGGGTGCGACGCTGTACAGGACGCTGCGGAGCAGGCTCGAGAGGGCATATGCTGCCAGGAGTCCCCCGGCCAGGCCGGGCGCGATCAACAGCAGCGTTTCCGACAGGACCATGCGGCCGATCCGTCCCCGGTCGGCGCCGAGCGCCTGTCGTATGCCGAGCTCGCGGGTCCGACACGCTACGCCGAGGTTGACGACGCCGTAGATCCCCAGGCTGGCCAGAGCCAGCGCGATCACAGCGAAACTCCCGACTAGCCGAGATTGGAAGCGTGGCGAGGCCGCCTGATCGTCGAGAAGCTGCTGCATCGTGGTGGCGGAATCCAGGGTGAGGTTGCCGTCGACCTGCCAGATCGCGGCACGCACCGAGGCCAAGAGCTCGACCGGGTCGCCGTGGCTACGAACGAGGAGCTGGACGCCGTGGGTCGGCAACTGGGCGAACGGGAAGTACAGGGCAGGCACCGGATCCTGACCGACGGCCGCGATGACGTCCCCCACCACCCCGACGATTTCGAACTGCGGGCCCCGCTCACGCCACGGCAGTAGGAAAGTCTGCCCGAGGGGCGATTGCTGGCCGTAGAACGACCGCGCGAACGCGTCGTTCACGATCGCCACGCCGCGCGCGGTGGCGTCGTCTACCGTGGCGAATGCGCGGCCGGCCAGGACCGGGATCCCCGCGGTAGCGAAGTACTCGGGGCTGATCATGCGTACGACCGGCCGAACAGTGGCTGCCACGGGCTCCGGCAGGCCGCGGGGTGCCAGGGCGCGAAGGTTGATGCCGAGCGGATCGAGCGGGTGGGTGCGCCCGTACGACGCCGACTGCACTCCGGGCAGAGCTGCCGCGCCTGCGCGGATGCGCTCGTACAGGCTGAGCGGGTCCTCATCCTCGAGCGAATCCGGAATATCCACGCCGACCGTGAGCACGCGCGCTGGTTCGAAACCCCGGTCGACTGCCACCAGTCGATCGAAGCTCCGCAAAAGGAGGCCGGCGCCGATCGCCAGAACCACCGCCAGCGCGATCTCGGCTACCACGAGCGCCCGTTGCCCGGCGGTCCCCGCCGCGCTAGCGCCAGCGCCGGAAACCAATCCACGGCGCAGGTCGGGGAGTGACGCTCGGATCGCGGCGGGCAATCCGGCGAGTAGCCCTGTGAGCGCGGTGACTGCCGCACACAAGAGCAGGACGCGGCCATCGAGATGGATCGCCGCGCCTCGGGGCAATTCGGCTGGCGCCATCGCTACGATCACTCCCAGCAGCCCCCACCCGGCCGGCACGGCGGCCAGGCCGCCCAGGCCGGCAAGAACGAGCGCCTCGGTCAGGGTCTGTCGCGCCATGCGCCCTCGCGTGGCGCCCAGTGCGGCGCGCACCGACATCTCCTGACGACGGCGACAACCCCGAGCCAGCCACAGGGCGGCGGTGTTCACGCAGGTAATGATGAGCACCAGACCGACCGCGCCGAAGAGCATCAGTAGAGGGGTCTGCATGTGGCGTACGATAGCCGTCTGGAGCGGCTCGACCCACGCACCGATGCCGGCGTTGGACTCCGGCCGCTGCCGCGCAGCACTGGCGGCGATCTGCCCAACTTCCGCACTCGCCATCTCGACGTCTCCCGTGCTGGCCAGCCGCCCGAGCACGACCAGCTCGCGGTCATCGTCCTCGTAGCCGAGCTCGTCGACAGTGAACGGGCGCCAGACATCGACGTGCGCCGGATACACCCACTCCGATGGCATGACGCCGACGATCTGATACGGAACCTCGTCGAGTCGAACCGTTGAGCCGAGGACTTCCTCGCTGCCGCCGTAGCGCTGCAGCCAGTACCGATGCGACAGCATCGCTACTCGCCCTCCGTTAGCCTGCTCGCCTGGACTGAAACCGCGCCCGGACCGCGCCCGAACGCCAGTCGTCTCCATGAAATCACCACCCACCCGGCCAACGACAGCGTTCGTCGGGTAGCCAAGCTCGTCAGCCAACCCGTCACGCGCGACCGAGAAGGCCGTGACGGTGTCCAGCGAGCTTGATTTCTCGCGGAAGTCGCGAAAGTCTTGGATCGTCGCGTCCAGATACCGCTCCCCGTTCTCCGGGGCCGTGCTCCAGACCCGCACCAGGCGGTCCGGCTCGGCCAAATCAAGAGGCCTCACCAGTACCGCGTCGACGATGCTGAACACGGCCACATTGAGACCGATTCCGAGGGCCAGTGTGCCGATGACCAGCATGCTGAAGCCCGGATCGAGCCGCAACAAGCGTAGGGCGTGACGAAGGTCGTGGAGGGTTTGTTCGAGCATGGTCACCGGCGACCTGGGGGAAGGGTGTGGTGTTTGCGCAAGGCGCCGCGCGAGCCTGGACTCCCGCACCTGCCGGACCAGATACCAGTATGCAAGTGAACGGCATTCGGCTCGATACCAGGCGAGCGCATGGCGGGGCGCTCGAGTCGGGGCAACCACCGTTCGCAGCTCGTCTTCGAGTTCGGCAAGGAGCCCGGCAGCCCGTCCACCGGTGACCAGGCGCACCAGCAGGCGATGTGTTGATGTACGCACGTCCATGTCAGCGTTCCCCGAGCACCGACTCGAGGCCGACCCACAGCGCTCGAACCGTCGCGGCACATGTCGCTATCGGATTCACGGGGCAACATCACAGGCATTCGTGCGTGATCCGGCAGTGCCGGCCACAGGCAAGATATCGTGCTTCCCGTTTCTATCGGCCGTGTAAGCGTCCGGTCTCTGCACCCAGATTGAGTAGTGCATTTGCGCGGCATGTCGGGCTCCTTCGTAGCATGGAGGATCTCCGGTGAATTTGAGACATTTCGAGAACAAGGCGCGACAATCCTGGTGGGTAGTTCACGTCGAAGCGTGGTAGCGAAGGGAACGCCTCCGAGGTGGCGTTCAAAATCGGCTTCCGGTTCCCGTTTTCCTGCAACTCATAGAGGAACCGTCGCCGGCAAATGGCGCGGCTAGATTGCCCCATTCCCTGATCCGCTCGACCAGGGGATGTGACGGTTGCCCCGAGCCTTCATGGGTTGGAAATCCGGCCGTTGCCGATCGCGATCACCCTGCCGGCCATAGCGATTGTCGACGGCCGGTGAGCCACGATCACCCGGGTGATGCGAAGGTCCGCGAGCGCTCGATTGACGAGATACTCGTTGGTCTCGTCGAGATGGCATGTTGCTTCGTCCAGGAACAGGATACGTGGTTTGCGGTAGAGCGCGCGTGCAAGGAACAAGCGCTGCTTCTGTCCTCCGGAAAGCGCACTGCCCATATCACCGACAAGCGATTCATAGCCCATGGGCATCATCCGGATTTCGCCATCGATTGCCGCCAGGCGCGCGCACTCCTCGATCCACTCTTGATCGGCATGGGGATCGAAAGCAGCTATGTTTTCGATTAGCGTTCCAGTAAACAATTGGTCGTCTTGAAGAACGCAGCCTGTGATTTTTCGATAGTTGGATAGTCCCATATCGCGAATGTCACAGCCATCCAGGCAGACACGCCCTTGCGTGGGCTGAATCAACCCCGCAAGGATTTTTAGCAATGTGCTCTTTCCGCAGCCAGATGGACTGGTGATGGCGACGCTTTCGCCCGCTGCAATCGTAAGATTGATCCCCTCCAACACATCCGGTTCGCCGTCGCCATAGCGGAAACGAAGCCCATGCGCCTCAAGGCGGCCCGCCACGATGCCGATCGAAGTTCCAACCCGTGCGATGCCTTTGTGCGCTTCGGGTTCGGCGAGTGCGATGTCGCCTAGCCGTTCCCCTTGCAGCGACAGCATTTGCAGCTTGAAAATCATGTTGATCAGTTCGGTGACACGACTGGTAAACTGCTCCTGATAGGAGGAGAACGCCATGAGCATGCCGACGGTCAGGTTGCCGTGGATCACTGCACGACTGCCCAGCCAGAGCATGAGAACCCGCCCAAAGCCGAACAGCAAACCGTTGATCCCATTGAAAACCATATCGAGCTTGTTCGTTTTGAGGCCGGCATTGACGGCGTCGACCAAGGTGTTTAGCCATGTGCTTTGGCGTCGTTCCTCCAAGCCCAGGGCCTTGACGCTGTTTGCGCCCCGAATTGACTCTATGAAATGGGTATTTTCTCGCGCGTGGTGCACGAGCTCCGCTTCGGTGGCTGAACGGTAGGGTCGGTAGAAAACAGCCCTGACCAGCACGTAAAGCCCGGTTGTGATCAAGGAAATGACAGCCAAGGGCGGGCTGTAGAGAAACATCATGGCCAGCATGCCCACAACCATCAGGCTGTCCATGATGGAGCTGACAAGATCCGTTGTCAGCGTATGCTGGATCGTCTGGATCGAACCGAAACGGGATACGATGTCACCGACATGACGCTTCTCGAACCATGACAGAGGCAGGCGCATCAGATGAGAGAACAGGCCTATATCCCATTGGATAGCAAACCTGGTCATCAGCACCATTGTCCCCCATGAGCGGACAAAGCCGATAGCCGTCTGCAAGAGGACCAACAGCGCCAAGCCTACGGTGACCACCGTGACTAGATCGAGGTCGGCACTGACGATGGCCTGATCAATGATCAATTGCAGACCAAGCGGCGAGAGAATGGCAAAGACCTCGAGGCAAAGGGCAAGCAGGAAAATCTGCGCCAAAGCCCGCTTGAGACCGACGACGCCCCGAAACAAGCTCACCAGCTGGAACCGATTCTGCTCCACTTTTGGCGAGAAGGATTGGGCAGGCCAGACTTCGAGGGCAACGCCGGTAAAACTCTGATTGAGTTCCTTGCGTGTGACATGACGGCGGCCCCGGGCCGGATCATGAATGATGGCCCCTTTGCCGATGACCTTGTCCAGGACAACGAAGTGGCTGAAATCCCAATGGAGGACACAAGGGGTCTTTAAATCGCGAAGATCATCGAGCGCGACTTGCACGGCCCGCGTCGAAAGAAAGAGCTCACTGGCGAGATCAGCGATGTTGTAGAGCGTCATGCCCTTCAGCGATGCGCTGAATCTGAGGCGCATGGTGCTGATGTCGATTTGATGCCCGTGGTGGGACGCGATCATTGCCAGGCTAGCAAGACCGCATTCAGCTGCCTCCGTTTGCAGGATCAACGGCAAGCGGGGCCTGAAACCGAAAGCGAGCCTTTCCAGAACCGTCACAGCCTGTCCCCGTGGCTGGAGAGGGCGCCACGCAGGCTGTAGAGCGGTTCAAGCAGCCATTGATAGATGGGCCTGGTGTCAAGGAACACATCAGCCTCAACCGCCATGCCTGGCCGGATAGGCTCTGCCTTTCCATAAGCGATGACATGATCTTGTTCCGGTCTGACGATGACCCGGTAGAGGCCTGCGGATGGATCGCTCGTCGGCGAAGCTCCCCTTTCGGGCAGGAAAATCGTATCGATGTCGCTCGGGCGCAAGCTGACACGGGAGAACCCCGCGACCGTTCCCGGGTGAAGGCCGAACTTCTGATAGGGGAAAGCCGCATAACGCAGCATCACCTTGGCATTTTCGTGCATGAAACCGATCACACTGCTTGATCCATAAAGATGGACTTCGAGCTTGGCTTCGCTCGGCAGGATCGACAACAGCGGCGCTCCAGCGGCAACGAACTGTCCGGATTGGACAAGAATGGCAGTCACATTCCCGGTTCTCGGCGTGGTGACGTCTATCTGCCTGCGCGCTTCACCCTCGACGAGATCGCGCTCGATGACGCTGATCTGTCTGCGCAACTGGCCGATGACAGATGCGGCCTTTGCATCAAAACCCGCCAGCTTCGTGCGCACCTCCGTCAATCTTTGCTCAAGGCGAATGGCTTCACGCCGAAGGTTCTCCCGTTCCTGTTCCTTTTGCATCCGGCTTTCCATCCGGGCAAAAGCCTCGCGCTGCAGGACAACGTGCCGGCGAACCAGTTCCTCGTATTTCTCGGAGATGGTTCGCAACACGGCGGCGTAATCGCCCGTGACCTTTATCTGGATCTGGACTTGATCGATCTCTCGAAGCAGGCCTTGCTCTTCCTTCGCCAGCCCAGCTTTCTCGATACTGTCCAGTTTTTGCTGGCGGATGATCTCGGCTTCCAGTTCGCTCCGCTGTTTGCGCAGCAGCACGGCTGCCGCTGCTTGTGTTTCGCCCAGAGACGTCATGCTGTCGGAGGTGATCGTATAGAGGGATTGTCCTTGGCGAACATCGCTGCCATCAGCAACGTTCAACGAGATCACACGGCCGGCATTGGGTGCAAAAACCCGTACGATCCCGGTGTTAGGCATGACAACCCCACCAAGGCGTACCCGGCGCGTATATTCTCCAAAAATTAGGTAGGTGCTGATTGCAAGAACGACAGCAACCCCTAGCGCGGCCGTGATCGAAACACGAAGCGGGCGCAGCAAAATGGTATGGCCCAACCAACCGTCTTTTTGGGAGGTAACGGCCTCCAATCGAAAAAGGGGCTCATCCAAATTTCACCCCAGATCACATGTAAGTCAGGCGCGCATCAACGGCCGGCTGAATAAACGATTGTGTAATATTATCGAATTCACCCCACGCTCACAATCAAATCTTTAGTCGACATATCGTGGAGATTTCGAGTAGAAATGATGAAGAGATCGATCTCCCACAAGAGATATTGACGAAGTAAATTTAGAAGAGCTAGAATTATCCGCTTGGCGTCTATGAACCAAGCCAATCTCGGAAAAGAAGCGCAGGAAATTGTTCGCATTCAAAGCAAATGAGGATCAATATGCGTGAATTGACAATTGAAGAGATGAACTTGGTCGCCGGCGGCCGGCGCGGCGGCGGGCATGGGGGTGGTCATGGTCATCACGGCCGATCTGGCGGCTCCTACGGATACTCCGGAACGCTCGCCGGCGTAACAAAGGGGTTTGACGGGACCGGAATTAGGACGGACTGTCATTACTCGACACCAGTTGGTGGATTTACCGTATCAATGGCCGGTTCTCACAATTGCGATCCAACATCGCCAGCACCGAAGGGTATCGGTGGAAGTGGTAGGTAACGGGACGCTGAAGAGTGCCTCGGCTACGGCTGGGGCATTTTTTTGAGG
>JACZXM010000024.1:0-359 GCA_022571615.1 Acidobacteriota bacterium
TCGTGCCCGACCGAGTCATGGATATATTGATGCGTGACCTGGAGTCCCTGGCGGGCGATGAAGGCTTTTGGCGGCGCTACGTTCCGGGTGAGAAAGTCAACGTGGTTTCCAAGAGCATGCAGGCCTCAGCCGTGGTGCTTGAAGAGCCACGGTCGCCGGAAAGCCGGGTCAAAGTGTTGTTGGAATTCATGGGACGCTTGGTCCATGCCCAGGTACCCTGGGACAACCTGCGGCCCATCGACCATCCCCCGGAAGATGCTCCGCCGGAAAGGAAAGCGCCCCGGCGCACCCGCGGCAAAAACCGGTGGGTCCGCGGATATGGGCCCCGTCTGGCGGCCAATAACTGAACGAAAGGGACC
>JACZXM010000024.1:369-8106 GCA_022571615.1 Acidobacteriota bacterium
AAGTGCTGGAGGAGACCAAATCGCCACAAGCCAAGGTCAGAGTGTTGCTCCAATTTATGGGAGGAATTGTACACGCCCAGGTGCCCTGGGACAGCTTACGGCCAATTGACAACGATCCCATGGAGAGGACCAAGCTCCCTCGCCGCACCAGGGGTGGGGGCCGATGGGTCCGGGGTTTCGGCGCTCGAGCAATAGCAACCACATAAGGCATCGAGGGTCTAGACCTTACATCTGGCGCCTTTCGTCGTAGCCACAGCTCCGAGGGTGAAGGTGTATAGGCAGATTCCGATTCGTCCTGAATGGGCGACACGGCGAAGCTATTCCCGAATTTGGTCCTGGTATCTGAGCTGTTTCTCAGTTCGCGGTTATTCGGCATCGATTTCAGACCCATCTGCGGTCAATGCTTACCATGAGCACAACAACTTCCGAAACTAGCCCAATCGTATGGACGCCTTGGACTCCCGAGCAACGGGAAGCGGAGTCGGCTGCTCACGATGAGCCCGGCGGGCATGGAATATTGCTGATCGCAGAGATAGCCAACGCCCACCAAGGGCGGGTGGCCGAGGCCATGAAGCTGGTTGAGGCTGCGGCCGAGGCCGGATGCGACGCCGTCAAATTTCAGAAATATTACCCATCGGAGATGCTAGCCAAGGGGCACAGCATGACTGCCACCTTCGATGGCCTGGTCTGGGACGAATCAGGGTGGCGGCAATTGATGGAGTCGGCGAAGTCGGCCGACCTGATGGTCTTCACCGATGTCTTCGGGATTCGGGCATTTGAATCATTGAAAGACCTCCCGCCCGTGGATGGACTGAAACTCCACGGAGCGGACGTGGGGAACACCCCTCTATTGGACGCTTTGTCGGAAACCGATTACCCGATTCTTATCGGGACCGGTGGTTGTTCCGACCTGGACCTTCATCTTGCGGAGCAAGTCCTCGCGAATCCCCATGTTCTCTTGCCCTTGAGTTCGCCGGGTTCATGCGTGTTCAGCGCTGTACGCGGGCCAATCCCGCGGCCGCCACCACCAGCTTCGCATCCAGATGCAGCGCCTGCGCATACGCGTTCTCTGCTTCCCGCGGCCGGTCCTGATACTCGAGCGCGAGCCCGAGGTTATACCAGGTGCCGGCATCCCGCGTGCGAACCCTAAGCACACGCCGGAAGCTCTGCTCGGCGCGAGCGTACTGCTGCCCCAGGAGCGCTGCCGATCCCGAGCTGGCCAACGCGTCGATGTCGTCGGGATGCAGCGCCAGGTAGCGATCCAGAGTGGCGAGCGCCTCGCTGGCGCGGTCGGAGCTGAGCAACGCGCGGCCCAGATCGAACCGGGCATAGGGGTAATCGGGATCGATCGCCAGGGCGTGCTCGAAATGGGCCACCGCTTCGTCGAAGCGACCCGCCACGAAAGCATCGATGCCCCGCTGGGTCCAGAACTCGGGATCGTTGGCACCAGGCGGCGGAATGCTGACCGTTTCCGCGATCACCTCCCCATGCCGGGCTTCGTCCTGCGGCAAGGTCCCGTCGGGAGCCTCCGTGTAGAGCACGTCGATACGACCGATGGCCTCGGGATCCGTTGCCCGCACGAACAACTCGGTGACGAAGAGTCGATACCGATCGGCCCGAGCAATCCCGATACCAACATGGGTGAACTCCGGATCCAGGCGGTTGAGGCGATGCCCGCGGCTTGCCAGAAGCGCCTCGTGAACGCGCCTGGGGTTACGGTTCATCGCCACGTTCTCGGCGAATTGGAATACGAGTGGGAACGCGAGCTTCAGCCGGTTTGCAGTACCGACACCGAACCGGTACGAATGGTGCGTGACCTGGCCTCGATCGGCCATCTCTGCGGCGTGCTGGTAGGCGAGTAGGTCCAGGTGCCGGCTCGCGCCGAGCAATCCAAGACCGAGTTCGAAGCGGGTCTCGTTCAGGTAGGAGCGGAGCTCAGCGGCAAGTGCCAGCTCTTCCTCCCCTGGGACGCGGGCACCTGGCCCGGCGTCGGATCGCTGCGCCGGGTACGGGGCGGTTAGCAGCCCACGGCCTGCTAGAAGCAGTAGCAGAGGGGCTGCCAGACCGAATCGTCTCACGAGAAAAACAGCGCTAGCATGCCGCAGGCCAGGTTGAACTGCATGCTCAACACCGAGGCGCGATGCAGGTGCTTGAACCGTAGCTCGCCGGTCTGGCCGCTGGAGCGCAGGCGCCGAATGCGAGGACTGATCACGGCGCACGAATAGATCGCCGAGGAGCTCATCATCCCGATCGCCACATACTCGATCGCGTACCACGGGGACAGGCGGCCGAACCAGGCGATCATCAGCACGCTAGTCGCGACTAGAACGGCGATGCATCCCATGATCACGGCGTCGAAGCGCCGAAAAACCGAGGCCATGATCCTACCCGCCTCGGGCCTGCTCGAGGCAATCCCGAACACCGCAGGAGCAGTGAGCGCGCCTACCGCGACGATCCCACCGACCCAGAGTCCCAGCGCCAGCGTGTGGAAAAAGTGCAGGATCAGCCACGTCCAGTTGGGCATGAGATCGATCACCGTGTTTGTGGATGGCCGCTCAGAGGGCCGCGCAGCGGATTCGGGCCAGAGGAACCGGCCTGCTTTATCGCTTCTCCTGATTGATGCCGTAGTAGCCGGGACGGACACGTACCCAGTAGCCAGGATGGCCGGGGATATCGACCCGAAGCTGGCGCCAGGACCCGTCGTAACGTTGGTTCGAAGGGTAGTAAGACAAGGCGTACTGGCTCTCCAGCTCGTCGGCGATCAGGCCGTAGATCTCCTCCAGCTCCTCCATGTTGAGCGGGAAATAGGCCGCGCCACCGGTGGCCTCGGCCATCGTCCGGAGCTTCTCCACGCCGCGCTTCACAGCGCCGCTGGCATCGCCGAGCTCGGTTCCCTCGTGCATGAGCTGCAATCCGATGCTGTATACGAGCACCTCCGACTGGCGCAGGTACTCGACCACGTCCTCGAACTGCATACGGCTGTTGGTGTCGAGGCCATCCGACAGCACCACCAGCGCCCGCTTGCCGCGGCGTCGATTGATCTTACGCACGGCCTCCGCAAGGGTATCGTACAGCGCTGTCGATCCGTCCGGCTCGATGGCCCGCAGGGCTGCCGACAGCTCTTGCTGGTCATGGGTGAAGTCGGCGTACAGGTACACCTTGTCGTTGAAGCCCAGAACCATCGCCCGGTTGACATCGTTGACCAGCGAGTCGATCAGCCGCTGAGCGCCGGCACGCTCGGACCTGATGCCCGATCCGATCATGCTGCTGCTCTGGTCCAGCAGGACGGCCGCCGAAATGGGTACTTCACCGAAGTCGAATTGTACGATCTGCTGCTGCCGACCATCCTCGATGATGCGAACATCCTCGGCAGTCAGATCCCGAATGATGCGGCCCTGGGCGTCGCGGACCGTAGCGTGCAGGGTCACCAGATTGACCGTGGAGCCGAAAGCGATGGCGGACTTGTCCAGTACAACGTCGTCGCTCGCCAACCGATCGCCGAGTACGGCCACAGCCCGAATCACGAACACCTGTTCCTCCTCCGGGAACGTCCAGCGAAACACGTACGGCGGCTCGTTCACCGTACCGATACGACGGTCGTTGACGAAGAAGTCGACCCGGCTGGCCTGCCCGTTGGTACCGACGAGGCGTGCCTCCAGGGTCACATCGCCGATCGGTATGGTGCCGGACGTCGGCGAGACGACGCGAATGCCGAACCCCTCGCCGGTCACCCCATCGTCCATGGCGACCTGCGCGCCTACCGAGGTGGCGGTGGTCGGACCCGGCGTTGTGGCGACGGACTCCTCGCGCGGCGCTTCCTGGCGCGTGCCTGCCGTCTCGGTGATCGTCGGTGGACGCCGGTACAGGCCGCGGCGCGCCCGCCGGGGCGCCTTCGGGGCGTCGCGGATGACAATGTAGGAGTTCATCGCTCCCGGTTGTTTGGACACCAGCTTGTCGGTCAGATCCTCGACCGTGCCGGCATGCCAGAAGCGGGCCTCGATGCGTGCCCGGCCCGTTCCACGGTTGGGGTACCCGAGCATTTCCTCGATCAGCCGTGTTTCTCCCGGCGCCAGGTGCACGAAGTATGCGCGCTGCACGCGCTCGGCGCGCCCGAGCCACTCGGCGCTTACTAGGAACCCGAGCCCGGTGGGCCGTTCGGTTCGATTCGTGATCAGCAGGGTGAAGCGCTCCTGGCGCTGACCGCTTTCATCGAGTCCGAGCTCGCCGCTCAGCTGTAGCTCCCTGATCTCGAACAGGTCGTCGAAGCTGAAGAAGCGGCGGACGTTATCGGCGTTGCCGAAACCGTGCCGGTTGTTGGAGCGATTGGTGTCGGGGATCAGATGACCCGGATCGATCGTGACACTGACCGGTTGGCTGGGGATGTCGATCTCCACCGTTCCGTTGCCGGTGCCAGTGGCCAGGGTCCCGGTCACCGTCTGACCCTCGACGCACCGCACCTCAACCAGAACCGGCAGCGGGATCGGCGTCTTGCGATCGATCCGCACACTCAACTTGCGGCCCCCGTCGCGTACGCTGACCTTGTCGATTCCGACGTCGATGGCGACGGTTGGCTCGAGCCAATCACGCAGGACCTGGTCGGGATCGGGCTGCCGTTCGCGGCCAATCGCATCGACGATGGCAGCCAGTTCGGAGGTCGGCCGGGCGACGAGCCGGCCGATCGCTGTTGCCACCACCCCGGGTCCGTAGAGCCCCTCGAGAAGCTTGAAGGTCGCGTAGGCCTTGCCGCGCGCCGCAGCGCTCAAGGTCTTGGCAGCCAGGTCGATCGGCCGCCGGATGCGAGAGGCGCGAGTGAAGTTGCCCTCCAGGCCGTACAGAATCGGAGTGGTAGCGCGTGACTTCCGAAACAGGCGATCGGTCAGGTACAAGGCTGCGCCCTCGGTCCACCACGGCGCATTGCCTCCCGGTGCGCCCATTGCCACCCGCGCCACCACGTAGGCGCCGAGCCAGCGACCGTACCCGAGGGCATAGGCGACGCCGAAGTCGCGGGTCAGTAGCGGCACGTTGGTGCGCACGACCACGAGAGCACCCCCACCGGCATCGGCGCGAACCTCGACGAAACCGTCGGCGCCGCTACCGGGTCCCGCCGCCGCGGGTTGCCAGAGGATGGTCCCCGCCGGAATCGGCACCTTGATGAGGTCCGAGATGTCCCGCGCCGCGGAATCGGCGTACGAGGCTAGGCTGATCGCCCAGTCACGCCATTCCTCCGGATACAGTAAGCGCACCGGAGCGTTGGAGAGGCGTAGGCTGCCCGGCTCCTGGCGGACTGTTCCCGCCGCCAGCAAAGGCAACAACAGCACGCACGCGGCGGCGAGCTGGCGAAGAGGTCGATTGGCGTTCCTCATGGGGCGAGTATAGCATCGTGGACACTCCCGAATGCGGGTGCTCGATCGCAGGATCGGCGTCGCAACCTGGTCGAGCAACGTCGATTAACATGTTGATCTGAAAAGCACTTAGGGATCCCTGGTCGGTATCGGATCGAGACCGTATCGGCATCTCGGGCGCGTAACCGAGAACACATCGCGAGGCTCTGGGGAATGTCGGACGAACGCTTCGAAGTGGTGATCGTGGGCGCCGGTCCGGCGGGAATCGCCGCGGCGCTGACGCTAGCCCGCGAAGGGGTCGAGGTCCTGGTTCTCGAGCGCGGCGACTTCCCGGGTGCCAAAAACCTGTTCGGTGGCATTCTCTACACCTCGGTCGTGAACGAGCTGCTGCCGGAGTTCTGGGATCGGGCCCCGATCGAACGCCACATCATCAATCGTCGCTGGGTCCTGCTCGACGAGGACACCCAGGTAGCGCTGGATCTCAAGAGCGCTCGTTTCGACGTGCCCCCGTACAACAACACCTTCACCGCCTTGCGCTCCAAGTGGGACCGCTGGTTCGCCGAGCAGGCCGAGGAGGCGGGAGCGATGATCATCTCCGAGACCAATGTCGAGGAGCTCATCATCGAAGGCGGACGCGTGCAGGGAGTGCGCACTGGTCGCGACGAGGGCGATGTGAAGGCCGACTGCGTCATTCTCGCCGAGGGTGCCAACGCCCTGATTGCCGAGCGCGCGGGATTCCGGCCTCAGATGTCCCCTCGCAACCGTGTCAGCGCGGTCAAAGAAGTCATCGCCTTGCCGCCGGAGATCATCGAGGATCGATTCCATCTCGAGGGACGGCAAGGGGCAGCGATCGAGTACTTTGGCGGCGCGGTGAAGGGCACCGTGGGATCGGCGTTCATCTACACCAACTACGATAGCCTTTCGGTGGGGGTCGGGTGCATGATCGAGGAGTTCCTGCGGCTGAAGATGGCACCCTACGATCTGCTCGACTGGTTCAAGGCCCATCCGATGGTGGCTCCGCTGCTGCGCGGGGGCGAAACGGTCGAGTACGCCACCAAGATGATCCCCGAGGACTCGTACAGTGCGCTGTCCGACCTGTACGAGGACGGCTTGATCCTGGTTGGAGATTGCGCCGGGTTGGTAAACCCGTCGATCCATCACGAGGGCACGAATCTGGCGATGGCCTCCGGCGTTGCGGCGGCTGAAGCCATCATCGAGGCACGTGCGAGGAACGATTACTCCAAGGCAACACTCGCACGCTACCGGCTGGCGCTCGAGGAGTCCTGGGTGATGAAGGATCTGAAGCGCTACCGTGACTCGGTGCACTTCATGCTCGATAACCGTGAGCTCGTGAGCGATTATCCCGATCTGGCGATACGCCTCATTCGCAGGTACTTCACCGTCGATGACATGCCCAAGGACGAGCTGCTCAACGGGCTCTGGGCTACGATCAAGAACGAGGTGAGTTTTCTGAAGGCGGCGCGGCAGATGTGGCGCGCCCGCAAGACCATGCTGTAGGAGGCCGTGGTGAATGCGTGGTCGGTCTTCACCACCGCCAGTTGGCAAACAAATCGGAGGCCGGCGAGTTGTCGATCGATGTGCGGAAGTACCTTCAGCCCCACAAGTGCCTGACGCTGGAGGAACGGCTGGCCCTGGTGAAGTGCCGCTTCGATGACCGGAGTCACATCGAAGTCGATCAGAGCGGCTTTCGTGCCGATCCGGATCGTGCCGTGCTGTTCATCTGCCCGGCGCAAGTATTCAAGCTCAACGAGACGGACGATAGCTGCATCGTCAACTACGAGGACTGCCTGGAGTGTGGTGCCTGCCAGGTGGCGCGACGGTACACGAGCTGGCGCAATCCACGTGGCGGCTACGGGGTCACCTACCACTACGGCTAGCAGCCGCGGTAGAAGTGTACGAGGCGACCCGTCAGCTCTTGCGCACGAAAACGCGGTAACACTTCGGCTCGCGGATCAGACCTAGGTACTCGTTGCCGGTGCTGATACACCAGGCCGGAATGTCGACCTCGACACCCATATCGTCGGCCAGAAGCATCGCGGTCTGGCCGGCGACCAGATCCCGCAGCCGATCTTGCATGCGGATGACCGGCTCGGGACAAAAGGTGCCTCGGGCTTCGATACGCACAACGGCATCGTTGCCCATCGCGCGCAACTCGGCCTCCGTTGCGCTGCCATGAACCTGACGTTGAAAGAGGCGCCGATCTTGGTTGTTGGCTCTCCTGCCCTGCACGGCGCAGCCCGCGTCAGATCCGGATCGGGTCGAGCCCGGAGTCATCCTGCAGCGGCTCAACGACGAGCTGGCCGCGCTGGCCTTCGAGGCTCCAGTGCACCGGAACCCGAGGCTCGCTCCGCCCGGCGCTGTAGCGGGCCGTGAT
>JACZXM010000024.1:8116-14372 GCA_022571615.1 Acidobacteriota bacterium
CGATCGTCTACGACAAGGCCGCCAAGACCGGCAAGGTCGACGTGACGCTGGACATGAACTCCATCTCCACCGGCATCGGCCCGTTCGACGGCCACCTGAAGAGCAAGGACTTCTTCGCCGCCGCGGAGTTCCCGACCGCCAAGTTCGTGGGCGACAAGTTCACCTTCAACGGCGACAAGCTGGTCAGCGTCAGCGGCGAGCTGAATTTCTCCACCCATACGCTGCCGCGACCGTGGCGGAAACGCTCCAGGAAATCGTTCTCGCTCTGGTGCCGCCCAACGATGATCTTCACCTCGTCGCCGAGACGGAAGTGGCGTCCGACCTTCAACAGCATCATGTCATCAGGGTCGACCGAGTTGCCTCGGTGGACGAGCAGGTCCCGTAGTTTGCGGGCGAAATTTTTGTCGGGAAGAAAACAGCAGCCGCCTGCGGGTTGCGGATAATCGACCAGACCGAACTCATCCGCCAGCCGCATCTGCACCTGACGGGAACGGCCGACAATGTCATACAGCTGGCTGCGATCAACCCAGCCGCGCTGTTCGGGGAGGGTCGGGGGCAGCACCTTGGCGGACAGCGGACGCAGCAGGAGGCCCTGGAGGCCGGCTTCCAGCTCGATGGCCTGCATCGGCGGGCGCCGCTGGCTCATCGGACGCTGTCCGAGCACCTCGCCGGTGAACACGAAGTGGTAACCACGTTCCAGCATGATCTGCTTGGCCCGCCGCAGCATGAAGATGCGGCAATCGATACACGGATTCATGCCCGAGCCGTAGCCGTGCTTGGGGTTCAACACGACCTCAGGGAGGTAGTCCTCCTTGATATCGATGATCTCGACCGGCACCTGGAGCTGAGCCCCCGCGTGCAGCGCGTCGTTGCGGTAGGGCTTGTCCTTGTTATTGCTGTTCCCGATCAGGCGGTGTCGGTCTGCGACGCAGAACCCGGTCGAGAAGTGTAGGCCCAGCACCTCGACCCCTTGGAGTTGCATAAGGTGCGCGGCGAGGGTCGAATCGAGTCCCCCGGACATCAAACCAAGGGCACGGATTCCTTCTTGCGACATGGGACTACTCGATGGCTTGCAGCTCAGACGGGGACCGCAGGAAATGGGTGCCAACCGACCTGCGAAGATGTCAGCATGCGCCGCCGCACTGTCATGCGTGACATGGTGCGAACCGGCGCCACACTACACCTGGGCCACAGGTTAACAAACGACAGCGAGTCTCGACAGCACCCGCCATCCGGTCCTGCTGGCAAGGGACTCAATGCAAGAACGGAAGCCACTCCGGATGCGGGGCCTCGGCTGGGGGCAGCGCGGCCGTCGGGTCCCAGCGCGGCTGTCGAGCTGGTCGCAGCAGGTGCATACCTGCTTCTTCCGGGCTGCGGTCTCGCTTTCGCGCGTTGCAGCCGATGCACGAGACGACGATGTTGTTCCAGGCGGTCTGACCGCCGCGAGAGCGTGGGTGGATGTGATCCAAGGTGAGCTTGGAGCCCGCATCGCGCCGTCCGCAATACTGGCACTGGTGTCGGTCGCGAGCATAGACGTTGGCACGGGTGAACCGGACGCGGGGCCGGGGCACCCGATCATACTCGAGCAACTGGATGACGCGAGGCACCGGAACCCGGACCGCAACCGTCCGGATAACCCTATCCTCAGACAACGACGACGGACCGCTGGCCCAACCATCCCAGCCGTAGGTTGCTAGCTCGCGGCTGACGATCTTCCCGCGTCCGACGTACAGCAGCGTCAGCGCACGCCGGGCGTTGATCACGTTGATCGCCTGCCACAGGCGGTTCAACACGAGGACGTTGCTGTTGAGCCCAAAGCGCATCAGGTCGGCGGTCTCCTGCAGGCCGTAGTGGAAGTTTGGGGACTTGCTCAGTTTTCGATGATACGGTGCCGCCGCAGAATCTCGAGGGTCTCCTTCAGCGGCAAGGCCTCAACGGACCCACGCACCCCGACAACGCTCTCAGCTGCGAACAAACTATTGTAGATCGCCTCCTCGGCGGCTTCGATGGCGGCAAGGAACAACGGCGACAGCTCTCCGGTTGGCAGCGGTGCCTGGCGCTCTCGCGCGGCTCCGTCGGGCCCGGATCGTAACCCCGGATGAGTCGAGAAGGCGATCACGTAGTCGCCACTGCCGTTCGAGCCGGCAGCGCCGGTTCGGGCCATTCCCATGAAGGCGCGCACCGCAAGGCGCTCCAAGTTCGGGGCATCGACCGGGGCGTCGGTTGCGATCACGATCATGCACGAGCCGTCGCTCGGGCCGGGCGGGCTACCCTCCCCCGCTAGCCGCTCGCGCAGGTAGTAGCGACCCAGTTCGATGCCCACCGGCGCACCGGCGATTCGCAGCACCCCGCCGAAGTTGGTTTGCACCAGGGCCCCTACCGTCCATCCTCCCATCTGCGGGGGAAGACGGCGTGACGCGGTGCCGATACCGCCCTTGAACCCGAACGCCACGGTGCCGGCGCCGGCTCCCACTGCTCCCTCCTCCACGGGACCTGACCGAGCATTGCGGATGGCATCGAAGACGTGCTCGGGGCGGATCGGACGGGCTCGAATATCGCTCAGGCGGCCGTCGTTGGTCTCCCCGACCACCGGGTTGATCGAGCGAACCTGTTCGTTGCCGGGTAACTCGATCATGTACGAGATCAGGGCGTCGGCAGCGCGCGCGACACTCAGGGTTCCGGTCAGTAGCACCGGTGTTTCGATCGTGCCGAGCTCACGGACCTGGCTGATGCCGGTGAGCTTACCAAAACCATTGGCGACATAGATCGCGCCAGGAACCTTGTCGCGGAAGAGGTTGCCTCCGTGCGGCAGGATGGCAGTCACCCCGGTGTGGATGCTCTCACCCTCGTGCAGGGTGACCTGGCCGACCAGCACCCCCGGCACATCGGTAATGGCGTTGCCGGCGCCAGGCGACAGAATGCCGACGGCGATGCCGAAATCACGCGCCCGCCCCCGGCGCATGGCGTCGGATGGCTGCGCTCGCTCCTGGCCGGTGAGTAGCAGGCCGTGGTGCAAGTGTGACGGGTCTGGCAGATGCGCGGCGAGAGCGGCGGCCAGCACGACAACCGATGGCCTCACGGCGCCGTCCCCGGCCTCACGCCGACGGTACGCCTCAGGTCGGCCACCGAGAACCCCGGCATCCGGCGTGACCGGCGCTGCTCCTCGAGCCGTTCCATCCGCCGAAGAACCTGTTCGAGCCGGTTCCGAAGCGAGGGATCGCCCGAGGCCTCCAACGGTGTACGCCCCCCAAGCAGCGGGTGCGGCTGGTGGGCCCAGCGCTGGCAGAAGGCGGCGTAGAATTCGGCGAGCACCTTGTTTTCGTGCTCGCGGCTCCAACTCTCGGGGCGATCCGCCGAGTGTCGCACCTGGCGCGGCAAGAACCGCGCCAGATCATCACCGGCGGCAACCCGGGCCCGCGCGTATGGTCGCAGTTGCTCGTCGAGCGCTCGCCAGCCACGACCGAGCGCCGCGGGGCTCGGTCCTTCGAGCACCAGACGCCTGGCGGTGAGCCGGATCAAATAGGAGACGGGCATGTGGGCTCGGTCACCAGCAGGCTCCTCCCAGCGGTACCAGTACTCGGTCTTGCCCCGGTCGCTCGCCGGCCCGAGGATCTCGAGCGCCCGGGCGACCAGCAACCGCTGGCGCGTCTTGTCGAAGCTGAGGACCTCGAAGAAGGCCTTGCAGAAGCGAAGCGATCGCCGTTGCGGAGCCGGTTCGGTTTCTAGCATGGGGCAATTATACGGGGGCAGGACACTTTGTGGAGTGCTTGTTGCGTATCGTTATCGTATAAACTTCGTATTACTCTTATATACAGTTTTTCCACAGGCCCATTGCGGCGGGTGATGATGACGGTCGGGAGCAAGAACCCCTTACGCCACAGTGCAATGGGGAGGTTTGCCCCCGGGTCAGGAGCCGCCCGCGCGGCTTATCGGCCGAGTTATTCACAGCGCCACGTTGCGCATCAGGGCGTCTTCGGTGCTCATACCGTGCAGACGTTCCAGATCGAGACCACATGAGCGACAGCGACCCACCGCGTCCCAGCCCCGCTAGCTCTCGGCAGCGGCACCCGGTGACGCCCGAACAGCTCTCCCAGATCCGGTCCCTGATCGATCTGGTGCAATCGGAGATCCCGGCAGAGTACCGTGACGAGATCTTCCGCCAGCTCCTCCCTCGGGCCATCGGCGCGCCACCCCAGGCCCATAGACCGTCTCCGAGCACCGGCGTGGCGATGGATCAGACGCAGGTGGAGGCTGCCGCTGGGCCGATCGATAGCTCCAGACTCACCCTGGCGCGCTACGCCGCCATTCTGGCAGCTCCAGGACGGACACTGCTCAAGGCACTTGCCGCGCTCGATGCTGGCGACACTCAACTCGGCATCGACTGGATGACGCCGGCAGAGATCGAGCGCTTCCTGGTGGAGCGGGCGCGGGTACGGTCCGTGTATCGCACCAACATCAGCAACGCTCTACGCGGCGCGCGGCCGCTGGCGGATCGACGACGGCACGGCCGTGGCTATGAGTATCGGATCACGTTGCCCGGCAGGGAGGCACTCGAGCGCGAGCTTGCCATACTGGGCTCTGGCTGACGGTCTGTACGTGATATAGCCCCCGCCGAACGAACGTCGCCCTTTGGGTTGCGTGGACAGAGGCCCGTCTGCGGCGGTACCTGTCCTCTCCGATCTCCCTGCGCCGCCTCGTCGAGGGCGCCTCGCATCGGAGCCCTGTCGACGCAACGTAACCGCCGCCACTTCTGCCAGGATGCCGGAGTATTGCACCGGCATATCCCACCCCCCGAAGGGGACCATGCGTGCTCCCAAGGAGAGATGGGTGGTGTAGAGTGCCGTGCGCAAATTCGGGGTGGTCAATTAGGCACCGGGTCCTTTTAGGAGGTCAGGAGTCGAGCTCCGTCAACCGGGTTTTGTTGCGCGGCCAATCAACCCCATCCTAACCTTCCCCCATCGAGGGGGAAGGGATTTGTGCTCTCCCCGTCAAGTGGGAGAGTTTGAGCGGGAGTGGACTACGCCTGACACGCTAAGAGAATCAAGTTGACAGAATGCTAGTCACCAGGGTAAACGAGATTTGCATAATAACGCCGATATAGCGTGGGCGCAAGACTACCTGGAGCGGTGGGAGCCGTCCTGCACGGGTTAATTCTTCCATCCACTTGGCCTTCTACTCGACTGGAAGGTGTAATCTCTTTTGTTTGCTGCAACCATGGGGAGCCTCATGTTGGGGGTTTCACTGCTGGTAGGTACCTCTCAGAACCTACTGCTCAAACGATTGAGGTCATCCACACGTTCAATCCAGCGGGCCGGGAGCGTCCTATTGGTTTTGGTGGGGATCGGTCTCATCTATTTCACCCTGGACGCCGGCACGTTTCAAGCGGTCTTCTTTCCATAGGCTTCTCGTAACGCTTTATATCGGTGCTTGGACGATTTTGTCTGCAGAGGCCGCCTCCAGCCACCATGCTATAATCCTCAGCGCAGCAGGACCTTGAGCCTGATATGGACCTGGGGAGTGGCTGTTGGCTGGAAGAATGGAGAACAAAGTAGTGATCGTAACCGGTGGTGGGTCGGGCATCGGCCGGGCCACCTGTTACCGCCTCCGGCAGGAAGGCGCCCGGGTAGTTGTCGCCGACCGGAACCAGGCGGGAGCGGAAGAGACCCGGGGCCTGATGGAGGGGAACGACGAGAACTCGGCGGTGTCCGTGGTGGACGTATCCCGTTCCGCCCAGGTGGAGCAGATGGTGGCGGAGACTGTTTCCAAGTTTGGCCGCCTCGACGGTTTGGTCAATGGCGCCGCCATCCTAATCCGCACCCCTCCCCTGGCCGAAGTGGAGGACGTGGACTGGGACCTGACCATGGACACCAATCTTAAAGGGCTATTCTACTGCTGCAAGTACGCCATACCGGCGATGTTGGAGCACGGCGGCGGGTCCATCGTGAACATCGCCTCCATGTCCGGCGTGCGGGGCGTCGCCTATTCCGTGCCCTATGCCGTAAGCAAGGCCGGCGTGATCCACCTGACCAAGGTGGCTGCCGCCCAATACACCCATCAGGGCGTGAGGGTCAACTGCATCGCGCCCGGCGGTATCGACACACCTCAGATGCGGGGCAGCACCGCCAGCGCCGAGACGTTTGAGGAGCGAAACGTGGAGCACCCGATGGGAAGGGTGGGACGTCCCGATGAGGTAGCCAACTTGATAACCTGGCTGGCCTCGGAAGAAGCTTCCTACGTCAGTGGCAGCACCTACATC
>JACZXM010000424.1 GCA_022571615.1 Acidobacteriota bacterium
CCGGCAAGACGGCGACGCAATCTATCCGGTGACATCCCCCGAGACCGCGCGACGGTCTTCGGAGTCACCTCACGGACGGTGCCATCCGGAAGCTTGATCTCCGAGCTGGTCGCGATGGTGACGCTGGGCGACTCCGGCTCGTGGGTGCTGACCACCAGCTCCATCTCGTGCAGGTCCAAATCCGTGAGACGGTACGGTCGATGCCCGGCAAGCAGCTCGTACAGCAGCACGCCGAGCGAATACACGTCGCTGGCCGTGGTGATCGAGCGACCCTGCATCTGCTCCGGGCTGGCGAACTCCGGCGTCATCACGCGCAACTCGAGCATCGTTGGATCGTGAGCCTGAGCGCTCATCTCCGGATTCAGAAGCTTGGCGATGCCAAAGTCCAACAGCTTCGGGGTCCCATCGTGGGTAACGATGATGTTGGCGGGCTTGAGATCCCGGTGTACCACCAGATTCTGGTGCGCCACCGAGACCGCCGCACACACGGCACGGAATATGTCGAGACGATCGTCGATGCCCATCTGGGTCAGGTCGCAGTAACTCGTGATCGGCTCGCCCTCGATGAACTCCATGACGAAGTACGGCAGCCCGTCATCGGTCGAGCCACCGTCCAGCAGCCGCGCGATGTTCGGATGGTCGATGCTCGCCAGGATCTGCCGCTCGCTGCGGAACCGGTGCAGCACCTCCTCGGTCGCCATGCCACGCCGGATGACCTTGATCGCCACGCGCTGCTGGAACTCATCGTCGTCGCGCACTGCGAGGTATACCGAACCGGTCCCCCCACGCCCGACGCGCCGCAGCACCCGATACGGTCCCAGACGCGCACCGACGAGCGAGGCACCCTCCTCGCTTACGATGACCTCGGCGGCCTCGCGGGCGGGTGGACCCGACAAGAAATCGCCCGACTCCCGATGCGAGGCAAGAAGCGACTCGACCTCGATCCGCAACTTCGTGTCATCGGCGCACACGCGGTCCAGGAATCCGGCTCGGCCCGCAGGCTCGCGCTCGAGCGCCTGCTCGAACAAGTCCTTGACCTTGTTCCACCGGTCAGAGTCCACTGCTTCTCCTCGTGCGCTTCGTGCTCGTGCTCCAATCCAGAACCACGGTGTTCTGGTCAGGAGGTGAGGGCTCGGAACAGCCAGGCGCGGGCCGTGGCCCAATCGCGCTTCACGGTAGCGGTCGAGGTTCCGATCACCTCGGCCGTTTCCTCGACCGTCAGGCCGCCGAAAAACCGCATCTCCACAACCTCCGCCAATCTCGGATCCATCGCCGCCAAGTTACCGAGCGCCTCATCCAGCGCCACCAGGTCGAAGTCCCGCTGCTTCCCCGGAGCGAGTGACTCGTCCAGGCTCAGCTTGGTCGCCGGGCCCCCGCGCTTGAGCGCCCGGTGTCTGCGGGCGTGGTCCACAAGTATGCGCCGCATGAGCTGGGCAGCGATACCGAAGAATTGTGCTCGATTGCGCCATTGTACGCGCGTCTGGTCGACAAGACGCAAGTATGCCTCGTTAACCAGTGCGGTGGCCTGGAGCGTGTGACCGGATCGCTCGCCGCGAAGCTGGGACGCCGCCAGTCGGCGCAACTCGTCATAGACCAGCTGCATGAGCCGGTCTCGCGAATCCTCGCTGCCACTGCTCCAGTCAATCAGCAGCTCGGTAACCTGCCCGACTGCCTCGCCCACGGTGCCCTCTTCTCCGCGATTCAACCATCTCGCCAACTACCGAGACTACCCATAGCCGAGAACTCGATCAACGGCAGCAGGATACCGCGATCTGCTCGGCTGCAGACACAATGACGATACGAGTTCGAGGGTCGGTGATCCGTCCTCGCGCGCTTGTGCGCGTAGTAGGCAGAGGGTCCACTGACGACACGGAGAAACCACGATGCGAAGAATCCTCATCACTGCGGCAGCAGCAGCGACCTTGCTCTTGGGAGCAGCCTCGTTGCAGGCGCGGCAGACGGAGGCGCGAGCGGCCCTGAGCACCTTTGCACGCCAGGCGAATCGAGACAGCCTGGAGCCCGACATCGCGTTTCGAGACGAGCAGCAAGGGCTGCAGCTGGGAGTCCGGTGCGCGACGCGAACCCCGAGCGATTTCGAGAAGACCCTGATCTCGAAAGCGACGATGGATCACGTTCGCGCCAATGGGACCGCGCATCGCGAGACCACGCTCCAGATCCCGGTGGTCTTTCACGTGGTGAGGAACCGGCGCGGTCGCTTCGACGTGACCGACGCGCAGATCCAGCGACAGGTCCAGGTCCTCAACGACGCCTACGGCGCCCACGGTTATCGGTTCAACCTCCAGGAGATCCGGCGCTACAAAGACAAATTCGCCAAGAAGTGCCTGCAGGCACGGCAGGAGCGCAAGTTCAAGCGGCGCAACGCCGTTGATCCGATCCATACGCTCAACATCTACACCTGCAAGCCGGCCCAGGGCGTCTTGGGGTTTGCCTACCTGCCCTCCGACGCGCCGGAGTCCAGCTCCCTACATGGCGTGGTGCTGATGTATTCCTCGCTCCCGGGCGGCGGCGCCGTGCCGTACGACGAAGGCGACACCGGGGTGCATGAGGTCGGCCACTATCTCGGCCTCTTTCACACCTTCGACGGTGGCTGCGGTGGCAGCGGCGACCTGGTGGCGGACACCCCCGCCGAGAGGAGCCCTGCCTACGGTTGCCCGATCGGGCGGGACAGCTGCCCCAACTCCCCCGGAAACGACCCGATCTTCAACTACATGGACTACACCGATGACTCGTGCATGGACGAGTTCACGACCGGGCAGAAGAACCGGATGGATGATCAGGTAGCCACCTTCCGGCCCCATCTCGGGCGATAGGTGAGACGGGCGCAGCGATGGCTGGGGCTAGGAGAGTGGCAGGATGAGCAGGCCGTCTCGGAGCTTGGGCTCGAACCAGGTCGATTTGGTGGGCATGACCTGGCCCTGATCGGCGACCGCGAACACGTCCTTGAGCTGGGTGGCATGCAGCGAGAAC
>JACZXM010000425.1 GCA_022571615.1 Acidobacteriota bacterium
GGCAAGGTCGAGCAGCCGCGGATCTATCAGCGCGACGCAGACGGCGCCATGGAAGAGATGCTCGCGGGGCTTCCGAGTGGTCATACCGACGAGCTCCTGGGCGCCGTGGCCAATGTACTCGAGAATGTCGGCATCCGCTTGCTCGAATCGACACGGTACCTGGGTACGATGATGGCGGCCGAGGGCCGCGTAGCCGGGAGGCACCCCAGCGATCGCGAGAACGTAGACATCGAGCACGGCTGGCGCGTGGCCAAGCGTCTCGGTGAGCTGGATATCGGCCAGACGGTCGTGGTCAAGGACAGGGCCGTGGTAGCGGTCGAAGGGATGGAGGGGACCGATGCCTGCATTCGGCGTGGTGGCGATCTCGCGGGGCCGGGCTGCGTCGTGGTCAAGACTGCGAAGCCGAAGCAGGATCTTCGTTTCGATGTGCCGGTCGTGGGTGCGGGCACGATCGAGGTGATGCAGCAAGTTGGGGCGACGGCGCTCGCGGTCGAGGCCAAGATGACGGTGATCTTCGATCGAGCTCGTATCGAAGAGCTCGCCGCTGACCTGGATCTCGCGGTGCTGGCGCGCTGCGATGACTGAGCCAGTTCGTGTCGCCGTGGTCGGTGTCGGTGCGATCGGCCGCCACCATGCACGCATCTACGCTGAACATCCCGCCGCCGACCTTGTCGGTGTGTACGACACCGACAAGGAGCGGGCTCGGCGAGTGGCCGGGGCCACCGGCACGCGGGCGTTCGAGCAGGTCGACGCCCTGCTCGAACGCGTCGATGCGGTCAGCGTCGCGGTGCCGACCGTGGATCACCTCGATGTCGGCTTGCACTGCTTGGGGCAGGGCTGTGACGTGCTGATGGAAAAGCCCATTGCAGCGTCGCTCTCGGCGGCCGAGGCGTTAATCGACGCCGCTAGAGGGAGCGACCGTGTACTCCAGATCGGCCACGTCGAGCGCTACAATCCGGCGGTCGAGGCGATGCTGACCGAGGTCCGGAAGCCGGCCTTTATCGAGATCCACCGGCTGGGGTCGTTTGCGGAGCGCAGTCTCGAGGTCGATGTCGTCATCGACTTGATGATCCACGATATCGACATCGTGCATGCGCTGGTGGACGCGGAAATCGTCGACCTGCGTGCGGTGGGGGTGCCGGTGCTGTCGGCAGAAGTGGATATCGCCAATGCCAGGCTGGAGCTGGTCGGCGGGTGCACCGTGAACATGACGGCCAGCCGAGTCAGCCTCAACCGTGTGCGCAAGGTTCGCATTTTCGAACCCGAGGCCTACTTCTCGGTCGACTATTCCAATCAGCAGGTAAGTTGCTTCCGGCTCGAACGCGGTTCCGGAGACAGACCGGCAATCGCCGGTGTTCCGGTACCCGTCGAACGCCGCGAGCCCCTGTTAAACGAGTTGAGTGACTTCTTGGCGTGCGTTGTCTCCCGCAAGCCGCCGCGCGTCACCGCCGCGGACGGCCATCGGGCCCTGGCGACGGCACTCCGAATCCGCGATGCGATCCATCGGACGAGCACAGCGTAGCCTGGCTCACAGGCGGATGGCATTGGCCCATCGCACGCAGACGTCTCCCCGTAGCACCGTGGTAGACTCGCTGGTTCTTCCCGTAACACTAGATAGACAAATGAGATACCCGTTCAACCCCAGTCCGCGGCCGACCCTCGGAATCGAGGAGGAGTACCAAATCTGCGACCGGCGCAGCGGTGAGCTGGTGCCCAAGGTCGATGAGCTGATGGGCCACGCAGATCCACAGATGGCCAGGTTCCTTTCCTACGATCTGATCCGAGGCCTGATCGAGACCCACACCCGTGTGGCGCAGGATGTGGCGGAAGGAATCGCGGATATTGTCGACAAGCGCCGACTCATCCAGCAGTACGCCGAGGCAGAGGGATGCACGCTCGGGATTACCGGGTGCCATCCGCTCGCGGATCCGAAGGAAACCCAGTTCGTAGACTCCGAGGCCTACCAATGGGTGCGGCGGCAGCTACGTTATGTGGCGCAGCGCAATATCACCTTTGGCCTTCATGTCCATGTCGGTGTCGACGGAGCCGAACGTGCGGTGTACGTGGCGAACCGGTTGCGGCGGTGGATCGGCCCATTGATCGCGTTGGCGGCCAACTCGCCCTTCTTTGATGGACTGGACACCGGCTGGGATTCGTCGCGTTCGATCGCCTTCGGTGCATTCCCGCGCTCGGGAGTGCCACCGCGCCTGGAGAGCTGGAGTCACTATGAGGCGCTGCTCACGGGACTCACCGAGGCCCGGGCGATCGAGAAGGCTCGCCACATCTGGTGGAACATCCGTCCGCATCCGGAGTACGGAACCGTCGAGCTACGTGCCTGCGACGTGCAGATGTCGATGCGCCGCACGGCAGCCATCGTGGCCCTCAGTCAAGCTCTGGTGGTGGCCTACGCAGACCGGCATCGGGCCGGCGAGCCGGAGCCGCCCCTCGAGCGTGCGTACCTCGAGGACGGGCGATTCAAGGCCATGCGATTCGGCCTCGATGCGGATGTGGCAGACGCCGAGACCGGCGAGGTGCTGCCGCTGCGTGAGCAGGTGCGGGCAATGGTAGAGCTTGCCGGCGATGCGGCCGCGAGGCTTGGAACGGAGCCGTACCTGGCGGCCGTGGAGGAGATTCTCGACAAGGGCAATGGCGCTAGTTACCAGCGCCGGGTTGCACGACAACTACAGGGCGATCTGAGGGCAGTGCAGCTCCGGCTGCTGGCTGAGGCGCGCGAGCAGATCGATGCACCCGACCACGATCGATGAGCAGGAATCATGACCAAACGAGACAGCACGCAAGATGCCCTGGATCGATTGCGCGCGCTGGGGTCGTCCGACCCAACCGACGCAGGGCTGACGGTGCTGAGGAAATTTTTGCAACACCGAAGCAACCACGTCGTGGCAAGGGCATGCGACCTCGTCTCCGAGTGGAGGGTCGAAGAGTTGATACCGGAGGTTGAGCGTGCGTTCGATC
>JACZXM010000426.1 GCA_022571615.1 Acidobacteriota bacterium
ATCCGAGGATTCGTAGAGCTTGGGTTCGACGGAGCGTCGCCGGCGGTGACCATCGGCAACTTCGACGGCGTGCACCGTGGTCACCAAGACGTGATCCTGAGCGCCCGTGACGAGGCGCGACGGCGGGGTGTCGAGGCAGTCGTTTGCACTTTTGATCCGCACACCATGAAGATCCTACGGCCGGATTCCGCACCGCGCTTGCTGCAGACACTCGAGCAGCGCCTCGAGGCGTTCTCTGCCCTGGAAATCGATGTGACCATCGTGATCCCGTTCGACCAGGTTGTGGCGCGCACCGGGCACCGTAGCTTCGTGGATGAATTCCTGGTGAGGCAACTGCACGTCGGCTCCCTGCACGTGAGCACGGGCTTTTTCTTCGGTCGCGACCGCGCTGGAAGTACTGCCTATCTCGAACGGCGGGCCCAGGAGTGCGGCTTCCGGGTGCTACGGGTTCCGGCGCTGCAGGTGGGCGGGGTGCCGGTTTCCGCCACCCGGATACGCGAGCTGATCGAGAGCGGGCAGATCGGCGAGGCGAACGCCCTCTTGACTCGGCCGTACGCGCTTTCGGGGGCTGTTGTGCATGGCGCAGGCAGAGGTCATGGACTCTCGGCACCCACCGCCAATCTGGCGGTTCAAAACGGCTGCCTGCCGGCTTCGGGAGTCTACGTCGGGCAGGTCCGTCACGGTGACGGGGTGCACCGTGCGGTGGCCAATATCGGCAA
Source organism: Acidobacteriota bacterium (assembly GCA_022571615.1). Lineage (GTDB taxonomy): Bacteria > Acidobacteriota > UBA890 > UBA890 > WLXD01 > JACZXM01. The sequence goes on from JACZXM010000426.1 coordinate 720, forward strand.
CCGACCGACGTTCGATCGCGGCTCGGCGCGGGTCATCGAAGCCCATCTGCTGAACTTCACCGGGGATCTTTATGGTGAGCAGATCGAGCTGGAGCTCCTGGAACGCCTACGCGCCGAACGCCAATTCGACTCGCCGCAGGCGTTGGCAGAGCAGATTCAGGCGGATATCCGCCGGGCGCACCAGGTGTTCGAGCAACTCGGGGCCACCTCGACCGACCGAGCATCCACCCAATAGGCCTCCTAGGGTGCGTTATACTCCAGCCGCGTCACGCGAAGGCGGCCCCGCTTCCCAGGACAAATGTTCGACCCGAGGTATGAACGAATCCCTCATCGGTGAAGAAGTATCCCTGGACGCGCCGGCGGATGACACTCTCGTACCGCTGCTCGTCGGGGCCGTGGAGGCGTTCCTTGTCGCTGCCGGCGGTGCCCCGCGGGATCTCGGTCGTTTGGAACGCGATCTGCAGAGGGCATTCTCTGATCTGGAGCACCAGGCGGCCGACAAGAGAGTTTTTGCCCGCCTGGTAATGGCGGCGGACGGTATCGAGGTGCACTTGCAACCGTCTCGCGGATCGGAGATCGACCTCACCGTGATCTGTCCAACCTGATTCGCTGGTTCTGATCTGTCTGCGACCAGACCGATGGCAAGCGCTACACCGTATTTCTTCAACACGCTGACCCGCCACAAGGAACCGTTCGAACCGCTCGAGCCTCCTTGCGTGCGCGCATACGCCTGTGGTCCGACGGTCTATGACCATCCGCACCTGGGCAACTTCCGCTATTTCATCTGGGTCGACGTGCTGCACCGCTACCTGCGTTGGCGCGGCTACGAGGTCGAGCTGGTCATCAACCTCACCGACGTCGACGACAAGACCATCGCACGGGCAGCGGCAGCGGGTGTCGATCTGCCGCAATTCACCGAGCGCTACGCGCGGGCGTTCTTCGACGGTCTCGAGGCGCTACACACACTGCCTGCCACCCACTATCCGCGCGCTACCGATCACATCCAAGAGATGGTCGAGCTGATAGAGCGTTTGCTCGCTAGCGGGCATGCCTACCGTAGCGACGGTTCGGTGTTCTTTCGGGTCGCTTCGTTTCCCGCATACGGTCGCCTGGCGCGTCTGGACCCTGAGCAGATGCGATCGACCGAACGAGTCGAACAGGACGACTTCGGCAAGGAAGATCGGCGCGATTTCGCTCTGTGGAAGAAGGCCAAGCACGGTGAGCCGGCGTGGGATGCGCCCTTCGGTCGCGGTCGCCCGGGGTGGCACCTGGAATGCTCGGCGATGAGCATGAAGTATCTCGGCACGACGTTCGACTTGCATCTGGGAGGTGTCGACCTGGTGTTCCCGCACCATGAGAACGAGATCGCCCAGAGCGAGGCAGTGACCGGTGAGCCCTTCGTTCGCACCTGGATGCACTGCAGTCATCTGATCGTCGAGGGGGTGAAGATGTCCAAGTCGCTGGGCAATTTCTACACCCTCGCGCAGTTGCTCGAGCGGGGTCACGATCCGCTCGCAATCCGCTATCTGCTGGCGTCGGTTCACTACCGTCGCCAGTTGAACTTCACCTTCGAGGCAGTGGAACAGGCGGCCTCTGCCATTACCCGGCTTCGCCAGCTCGTGGTTCGATCCGAGCAAGAAGCATCGCGGCTGCCGCAATCAGCACCGGAGCGCACGACACAACTCGACAACGCCCTGCAGCTAGCGCGCGAGGGTTTCGCCACCGCGCTGGACGACGATCTCAACACCGCAGGTGCTCTGGGCAGCCTGTTCACCCTGGTTCGAGAGACCCATGCCGCCCTTGATGACGGGGCGGCGGACGGTGTGACGCTGGCCGCCGTGCTCGACTGGCTGCGGGAGGCAGACAAGATCTGGGGGCTGCTACCGGTGGACGACCCGTTGCTGGAGTTCCGCATTCAGCACGCGGGCAAGGAAATCCTTGCGCGCGGCCCGAAGGTATCCGCGCAAATCGAGGCGCTCATCCGGCAGCGGGCGATGGCGCGAGCCGAGCGCGACTTCGGGGCTGCCGATCGGCTGCGCAAGCAGTTGGCCGAGCTGGGAATCGAGCTCGATGACACGGCGCAGGGCGTACGCTGGCGACGAGCAGGAACGATCTGATCGCCATTTCTTGGCGGATCTCGGGCCGGCGGGGCCATCTCATCAAGCTAGGTACTCCAATCCATAACTACGGTGATGTTTGTGGCGACGAAATGGTGACAGACGCAACGCCGCAGATGGTGCCATTTCGCCGT
>JACZXM010000025.1 GCA_022571615.1 Acidobacteriota bacterium
TCACCATTGGACGCAAGCTCGCCGCCGTGCGCTCGTTCGGCGGCTTTCTGTGCCGCGAGGGCTACCTGGAGCACAACCCCGCGCGGGCGATACGCAACCCGAAGACCCCGCAGCACCTGCCAGCCTTTCTGACCGAGCGCGAGGTCGACAACCTGCTGGCCTTCGACGACCCGTCCGCCGCTGGGATCCGGGATCGGGCGGCACTCGAGTTCCTGTACGCTACCGGTTTCCGTGCCAGCGAACTGGTCGGCCTCAACCTCGATGACATCGACCTGCGGCAGCGACTGGCCCGTGCGGTCGGGAAAGGGAACAAGGAGCGAATCGTGCCGTTCGGAAAGCCCGCCCGGCAGGCGATCGAACAATACCTCCCGGTCCGCGACCGATGGCTTGCGGTCCAGTCGCCAGGTCGAAGTGGCGGTAGCACGCGCCACGCGCCGGGCGGCGAATCGACCCCGGCGACGGCAGCTCTGTTTGTCGGGCGCCAGGGACGCCGGCTCACGACCGATGGTCTGCGCCGCATCCTGGCGCTGCGCCTGCGCCAGAGCACGGTGGCTAAGCACGTCACCCCACACGCGTTGCGGCACTCGTTCGCTACCCATCTGTTGAACTCGGGAGCCGACCTGCGTGCCATCCAGGAATTGCTCGGGCACGCCTCGCTGGCGACCACCCAACGCTACACCCATCTGTCGACGCGGCGTCTGCAGGAGGTATACCGCCGCTCGCACCCTCGAGCGCGCAAGGTCGCCGAGCCGTGAGGCGGCACGGTGCCGAACCCGGTCCGACCGCCCTTGTTACAATCCCCGCATGCTGAACCGGTTCCATCACACGACCGTATGTTGCGTGCGGCGCGGAGAGCGCGTCGCCATGGGCTCCGACGGCCAGGTGACGCTCGACCACACGGTCATGAAGGCAGGCGCTCGCAAGGTCCGCCGGATGTACAGTGGCCGGGTGCTGGCTGGTTTCGCCGGCTCCTCCGCTGACGGGATGGCGCTGTTCACACGCTTCGAGGGCAAGCTCGAATCGCTCAACGGCAACCTGCTGCGTGCCGCCGTTCAGCTCGCCCAGGAATGGCGCACCGACAAGAGCCTGCGCCATCTCGAGGCCCTGTTGATCATCGCCGATCGGGAAGCCTCGGTGCTGCTGTCAGGAACCGGCGACGTGATCGAACCGGACGACGGGATTCTGGTGATCGGGTCGGGAGGCTCGCTCGCCCTCGCGGCCGCCCGCACCCTGCTGCGCCACACCGACCTGGAAGCCGCGAGCGTGGTCCGCGAGGCCCTCGAGATCGCCGCACAGATCGACATTTACACCAACGACCAGATTCGCGTAGAGGAAGTCGGGGACTAAGTACTTCCAATCCAGACCCGATGCCGCTAGAGCCCGACCATGGCCATAACCCTTCCCGAGAGCCTTAGCAACTACGCCACCAGCGCCAAGCGCGCGGGCGACCTGACGCCGCGTGAGATCGTCGCCCTGCTGGACAAGTACATCGTCGGGCAGGGCGCGGCCAAGCGGGCGGTGGCGATCGCCATCCGTAACCGTTATCGGCGGCTGGCGCTGCCGGCCGACCTGGTCGACGAGGTCGCCCCCAAGAACATCCTCATGATCGGTCCGACAGGAGTCGGCAAGACCGAGATCTCGCGACGTCTCTCACGCCTGACCGGATCGCCTTTCCTGAAGGTGGAAGCCAGCAAGTTCACCGAAGTGGGCTATGTCGGGCGCGATGTCGAATCGATGATCCGCGACCTCGTCGACATCGCCATCGACATGGTGCGCCAAGAGCACACGGTGAAGGTCGAAGCCAAAGCCCGGCAACAGGCTGAGGAGCGTCTCCTCGATCTCCTGCTTCCGCCGGGACCGGCGCCCTCACCCGCCCCAGCGGAGCCCGAAGACACCGTTCCAGTACCGCCTCCCGGCGACCGGCGCGCGACCCGCGAGAAGCTCCGGCAACAGCTGCGAGGAGGGGAGCTCGACGAGCGGACGGTGGAGGTCGAGGTCGCCGATACCCGCAGCGCGACCTTCCAGATTTTCACCGGGCAGGGGGCAGACACAATGGACGTCAGCCTCAAGGACATGCTGCCCGGAATGTTCGGCGGTGGCCGCCGCCACAAGCGTCGCAGGATGCGTGTTCCCGAGGCGTTGGAGCAATTGGCACGCGATGTGGCCGAGAGCCTGGTCGATGAAGACGAGATCAATCGCGAGGCGCTGCACCGGGCCGAGGCCTCGGGGATCGTTTTTCTCGACGAGCTCGATAAGATCGCTGGTCGCGAGGGCGGGCACGGCCCGGACGTGTCACGAGAGGGCGTCCAGCGTGACATCCTGCCGATCGTCGAGGGAACGGTGGTCAAGACCCGCTACGGCATGATCCGTACCGACCACATCTTGTTTCTGGCCGCTGGCGCCTTCCACATCGCCAAGCCCAGCGATTTGATCCCCGAGCTCCAGGGCCGGTTCCCGATCCGCGTCGAGCTCGACGCCCTGACCCGTGAGGATCTGGCGCGAATACTCACCGAACCCGAGAACTCGCTGGTGCGCCAATACATTGCTCTGATGGCCACCGAGAAGGTGGATCTCGAGTTCACCGACGACGCCGTAGAAGCAATCGCCGAGCTGGCGCAGATCGTCAACGAACGGACGGAGAACATCGGAGCGCGCCGGCTGCATACCATGCTGGAACGCGTTCTCGAGGAGATCTCGTTCACCGCCCCCGAACGCGCCGGCGAACGGATCGTGATCGACGCCGCCTACGTGCACGACGCTCTCGCCGATGTGGTCGAGGACGAAGACTTGTCCAAATACATCCTGTGAGAACCACGCTATCGTGCCCGTACTTGGTCGCCTCCGGGACCGCCGCCGTCTGGCTGGCCGCCCTGGCACTCGGGTGCGGCGCGCGGGGCGACCCGCTGCCTCCCTTGCGCCCGATTCCGCCAGCGATCCCGGAGCTCAGAACGGACCAGGTCGGGATTGAGGCGATTCTGAGCTTCGCGCCGCCATCGGGACGGTTCGTGTTTGGCAACGCCGAGGTCGAGGTCGAGAGCGTCGAGTTGCTGATGCTCGCCGAGCGCTACCCCGCGATCTCGCCGGAGATGCTCGCCGTCGCCCTGGACCAGGAGCGAGTCACGCGGCTTCGCGATGCTCGGGAGGCGACTGGACGAGTTCGCGACGATGGGCGGCGCCGCCGGATCCAGGAGCAGCTACGCGTCGCCAGCGAGCGCGCCCTGGCCGCCGGCGAAGAACCCCCGACCCTGGAGTCTCTCGGCTTGTTGCCAGAGACTACCGAAGAAGAAGAGGAACCTGGTGAGGCTCGGACCGCGGAGGAGCTGTTGCTGCGCAAGGTGCCACGCAACGTCCTGCAGGAATGGCGCGAAGCGGACCTGCTTCCGCACATGGTGCTGGATGCCGCCCGGCGTCTCGAGGCGGCGGTGGATCTGCTGTGGGACGAGCTCGGTCTGCCCACCGCCATCGTCGATCTTCGCCAGCCGCCGGCCATGCCGGAGCCGGTCGAGCTGGTCGCGGCGGCGACTCACGTTGCTCGTGGTCTCGCCTACGAGGGCTCCTTGGACGTGGTCACCTTTCTGGAGCGCGCCAGCGTCGTGGCCTCGTTCGCGTACGCCGACTTGGCGACCGAGATCGTGGATGGCCGCATGGTAATCGGGCGTCCCGTCGGCATCCCGTCACCCGGGCCCATCCGGACTCGCTACTACTTCGCGGTACGCGTAGCGTCGGGTGGCAAGTACGAGGGTGGCATCAACGTCGTTGCGGCCCTTGCACCGATCGCTGTTCCAGTCGCACCCTCGGAGACTTCCGCCGCTGTGTCGCCTTCCGGTGTGACGCTGCACTGGCTACCTCCGGGCGGAGATCTGTGGGGTGAGCTGCTCGCTCCCGAGCAACTGCGTTACAACGTCTACCGCAGGCGAGCCGACGAAACGCGCTTCCCGAGCCAGCCGCTCAACGACGAACCGCTGGAAACGACCACGTTCACCGATACCGCGATGGGTTGGGGTGACTCCTACGTCTACCTGGTCCGGGCGCAGAATGCCCCCGTGGCCGCCCGACAAGCCGAGGCGGCCATCGCGCAGGACGATCCCGGTACCGCCCGTAGCCCGCGCAAGGAGGGGGCCGGAGACGAGAGCACGGAGGTTGATGTCGTGGACACCTTCCCGCCCGAGTCGATCGGTGGGCTCGAAGCCACCCGGGCGGCCAACCGGGTCACCCTGCGCTGGACGAGCCCGCTGGTAAGCACCGTGGCCGGGTTCCGTGTCTACCGCCATCAGGCCCCGGTTGTGTCGATTCTCGCGCCCGACCCGCCGGCCTCGTCTGCCGAGTCGGCGGATGCGGCCGCCGAAGCGGCCCTGCAGGACGCCGACCCGGATGCCGACCTGTGCCCGGCGCTGCCAGATCTTTCGATCTTGGCGGCTTCTTCTGAAGAACCCGAAGCTTCACCCGACTCGACTCCGGACACCGAAGGCGAAGGCACGCGCCAGCCCGGCGGCCGATGGCGACAGCTCAACTCCCTGGTTGGCGCCGGATGGGATCCGTTGACGCCGACGCTGATCACCGCGCAGCTGTATATCGATCCCGTGGCTGCGCGCGCGGCGTCCTGGCTCTACCTGGTCTCGGCGGTGGACGAGGTGGGCAACGAAGGCCCGCTGGCGTGCGTTGAGGTCCGAGCCGAGCAGGAGCCATGAGTCCCGATCGGAAGCTGGCGATGTATTCGGGCGCAGGAAACGATTTCCTGATTCTCGATGAGCGCTACGAACCGGAGCTGGGCGATGCTTCGGCCGAAGCCAGGGCGCTGTGCCGGCGCGGTGTCTCGATTGGCGCCGACGGGCTCGTCCTGCTGAGCTTCTCGGATGTGGGCGAAGAGACAGGGGCCGTCGCCCGCATGCGATTGTGGAATGCCGACGGCTCCGGCGCGGAGTTCTCCGGCAACGCGGCGCGCTGCGCGGTCCGCTACCTGGTCGACGAGGACCTGGCCTCGGGCACCGTGCGGCTGCAGACCGATATCGGAGTCGTGAGCGGGGAGGTTCAAGGCCGGACCGTCAAGGTGACCGTGCCCGGACTCGCCCGGGTATACGGGCAGCGTCGTATCCGCGTCGAAGGCCGCGACTTGCTCGGAACCTATGTGCAGGTCGGAGTCCCTTTCTTCGTTCTGTTGCACGACGACCCGGACGATCTCCCGGTCCGCTACCTGGGGCGGGCGATACGAAACCACCCGGATCTGCAGCCAGCCGGTGCCAACGTCGCTTTTGCCCGTGTCGACGACGAGCAAGGCCTGTATTTTCGCGTCTACGAGCGCGGGGTCGAGAACGAGACCCTGAGCTCGGGTACCGGCAGCATCGCGGCCGCACTCGCCGCCGCGGTAGCCGATCGCGTAGCTTCGCCGGTCGCTTGCCAAGCCAAGGGCGGAACGCTGACGGTTCGTTTCAGGCCGCTGACACCGCAACAGGCCGCCGCCCTGAAGCCTACCCCTGGGGTCGATGCTAGCACCGCAACCGCGGAGACCGAGCCGGCCCTCACCGCCGAACATGAAGCGGACCCCGAACCGGCGCCGGGACCGAAGGTGGCGGAGGGCGAGCCCTGGTTATTCAGCGACATCGAGATCGAGGGTGATACCCGGCGCTTGCTCACCGGCACGGCGTGTGCGGACGCGTTGCGGTTCCGTTAGAAGCAGCCCGTGGGGAAGCGGAGGGAACGCAGCAGGGGATGAGGTCGAGCACGTCCTGGCGCTGTGGCCGGCTTCCCGGGGCGGCTTGACGGTAGGAGGCCAAGAGCGTCGCCTGTTGCCAGTTGACGGAGGGAGCGGCTGTGCGAGAACGTTTCAGGAGAGGAGGTATCACATGAAACATCTGCAGTGCTTCTGTCTGCTTCTTACAGGATTGCTCGCCGTAGTCCCCGGGGCAGGGGCGCAGGACCACCAGCACCCCCCCGGTGACGTGCAAGAGCTTGGCCAGGCAGTGTTCTCCACGTCTTGCACGGCGGAAGTGAAGGAGGACTTCAATCGTGCCGTGGCGATGCTGCATTCCTTCTGGTACCAAACGTCGGAGAAAGCGTTCGCGGCGGTTGCTCAGAAGGATCCGAGTTGCGCCATGGCCTACTGGGGCATTGCCATGAGCCGCTTCCATCAGCTGTGGAACAAACCTAGCCTCGAGGATGTGAGGGTCGCGCTAGCAACGCTGGAAAAAGCAAGGACGGCCGGTGAGAACTCGGCGCGGGAGCGTGGCTACATCAACGCTCTTGAGCAGTTCTATAAGGATGCAAACAAGGTGGACCATCTCAGCCGGATGATGGCCTACGAAGAGGCAATGGAGGAGCTCCACCGGCGGTATGTGGACGATTCAGAGGCGGCAATTTTTTACGCCCTCGCCATGCTGGGAAGCGCCTATTCCTCACCCCCGGACAAGACTCATGCCCGCCAGAAGAAAGCGGGCGCCATTCTGGAAAAGATCTTTGCCGCGCAGCCGAATCATCCCGGTGTGGCGCATTACATCATCCACAGTTATGACTATCCGCGGCTGGCGGGGCGGGCTCTGGAAGCCGCACGCGGGTATTCGAAGATCGCTCCGGACGCACCGCACGCGCTGCATATGCCATCCCACATTTTCACCCGACTCGGTCTCTGGCAAGAGTCCATCGTTTCCAACCGAGCCGCCGCAACTGCGGCGCGCAAGGACGAGTGGGCGAAGGAAGAGGTCCACTCGATGGACTACCTGGTCTACGCCTACTTGCAGGGGGCACAGGACGGCGAGGCAAGAAGAATCCTGGAGGAGTTACCAAAGGTCACATCGAGGCTGAGAGACGACGACCCCAAATACAATGCCGGTGCGATTCCGGCACGCTACACGGTTGAGCAGTGGCATTGGAAGGAGGCGGCTGCGCTGGCCGTGCCGACGGATGTCTTCCCGGGGGGCAGGTCGTGCTGGGCGGAGGCGCCCCTCTATTTCGCCCGCGGGTTGGGTGCGGTGCACACCGGAGAACTTGCGGACGCGCGGCATTCGATCGCGCAGTTGGAACATTGCCGGGACCTTCTACTCGAGGGCGGAAAGAGCGATGGCGAACAGGCCGATGGTGGCAGGCTGAATGAAACGCTTTGGGCGAACCTGGTAGACGTGCAGCGGGGCGCAGTGACGGCCTGGTTGGCACTGATAGAAGGGAAGAAAGACGAGGCCTTGGCTATGATGCGCTCGGCTGCCGACTTGGAAGACAGCACAGACAAGCCTCCCACCACGCCCGGCGCCATACTCCCCGCGCGCGAGCTTCTGGGCGAGATGTTGCTCGAGGTGGAACGCCCGGTCGAGGCGTTGCCCGAGTTCGAAGCTGCGCTTCGGGACGCTCCGAACCGGTTCCGGTCGCTTTACGGCGCTGCCCGGGCTGCTGAGCTTACCGGCAATGTCGAGAGGGCAAACCAGTACTATTCAAAGCTGGTGGAAGTTTGCCGGTTTGCCGATACCGAACGTGCCGAACTTCGCGAGGCCGGGAATTTCCTGAAGCGGGAGCAAGTGCACCTCCTCGCGCCCAACAATTCACTGCACCGGACACCGTCCCGCGCAGTTGATGTGCTTCGGTAAGCTACTGTCTCCTGGGCTCCCTCAACCTCCCCGCTGGGGCAGCGTCGGTGAGTTCGCAATCCGTTAGACCGACGGAAAGCCGTCTCGTGGGCGGGTGGCTCCAAGTTGGGGTTTGGACTGAGGTGGCAGCTGCCTAAGCCGGACGTGCGCGACGCCACAGATCGCCCGAATCCCCCCGGGCGGGGCGGTTTCGCCGCCTGGTTCCAGACCCGCGACACCGTCGGACACTACGAGGCCGAGAAGCCACCGGACTTCTCCGACCCTAGCTGAGCCGAAGCCCGTCGAGCACAGGCTGGCGGGACACTCGACCCATACATCCGTCAGCGAGGTGGATCATGATCATCACCGGCGAGCTCGACCCTAGCGGTGCGGAACCGCAAGCGCTGCTCGAGGCCGCGGACTTCAACGATGCCCGGGTGCTCGAGATCGGCTGTGGAAAAGGTCGGCTGAGCTTCCGCTATGCGAAAGAGTCGCGGGCCGTCTTGGGCGTGGACCCGGAGGCGAAGGATCTAGCCTCGGCGCTTGCCGCGCGACCTCGTCACCTCGCGGAGCGGCTCACTTTCGTGCGCGCGGCAGCCCTGGAGCTGCCCTTTCGGGACGGGTCCTTCGACATCGCCATTTTCGCGTGGTCCCTCTGATGACTGCCACATGAGGGCATGGTCGATGCCCTACGAGAAACCCGGCGAGTTCTCGCCGCCAACGGGACTCTCCTGGATCTGCGCCCGTTGTCGGTGAGATGCGACATCGAGGTCGTAACCCCCGTCCACGAGGTACCGATAGGCGAGGTCGACGCCACCGGCTACATGGCCGACGACCTGGCGGCCGATCGAGCCGCTCGTCAGGCTGTCGAAGCGGGATGGTTTGTTCCCCGGCGGGAGACGGTCTTCGACTTCGAGTTCTACTGGGACACGGTCGCCGAGATGAAGTCGTTCATGGAGCAGAGCGAGCGCATGGGCGATGTCCGGCCGTCGTATGCGGACCTAGACAAGGCCTTCCGAGAACTGAGCGCGGCAGCCGCAGGCGGAGGCCGGCTCCGATGCAGAAGGCCGACGATGCTCGCTGCCTGTCGGAGGGCGTAGGCAGGCACGCCGATAGAGGAAGTATCCAGCCCCCGAGCAAGCCGTGGTGGTAGCTGCGCAGCAGGAGGGATCTGGCGCACGGCCTTTCTGCTGGTCTCCGGTCTTCAAGACCTCTGGATAGGCCGGCCACAGTGCCAGGCCGTGCGCCAGATCCCTCCTGCTGCGCTTCCTCGGCCTCTCTAGCGCTGCTACGGCTAGCGCCGGCGCCAAGCGTTGCACGAGGGAACCGCGACCATCACTCCCAGGATCGCGGCCCGGGCGTTGAGGCCGACATCGCGCCAGTCAAAGTAGCGCCGTTCCCACAACCAGCCCTGTAGCTTCTCGTCCAGAAGGCCGAGGGCGCTGGTAATCGCCGTGGCCATTAGGGCTGCTCTCCACCAGGACCGTGACCCGTGCTCTTGCAGTCCGAAGCAGATCAGCCCCGAGAGCAGGCCGTATTCGAGGTAGTGGAGTCGCTCTTGCGGAATCTCGAGCTCCGCCACACCGAACGCATACAATCCGCCGGCGAGCAGCAAGGTGCCTCGCTCCAGGCGGGTGGCCGACTGCCAGGCGCGCACCAGCAACGCTGCCACCGCAAGTCCCCCCACGGCTGCGACCACCGCAGTCGTCACATCGAGCGTGTCCGCTCCCCAGCGTTGCTTGAAGGCGTCGACCCAGAACCCGAGGCGCGGCTGCAGCGCGAACAACAGCGCCACGTAGCCCGCGACAAGCGACCAGTACAGCCTGCTGCGCACGGGCTGCCTCACTTCTGCTGCTCCGGTTCACTCACCTGCCGCCGGCGGGAACCGGGCCGCGCAGCGGGCTGGCTCCGGCTTCGTCCGGCGCAGATCACGTGTCCAGGCGATGAGCCCTTCCTCGCTATCGAACGCGGCCGACCGGTCCGCATAGTCCCATCGTCGCAGACCATCCGGGCTCAGATAGCGGCTATCGGGTTCACCCCACGCCAGTCGAACCTCCTGCGGGCTCATCCGAGCACCGAGCTCGCCGGCGAGCAACGATCGGCGCTGTTGTGAGGTCCAGTCGCCGGCGAGGAGCTCCTTCCAGGTCGCTTGCAGCCGTTGGATGCCCCGCTCAGAAACTGCGAGCGGTGCCCTCGTGAAGCGGCGGGCGGGCGAGTAGGTAACCAATCGAACCCGGCGCAGCAACAGCGAGGTAGGATCCAGACGCCGCGGCCATTCGGCCGGCGTCAGCTCGACGCGCTCGAACACCCCGCTCCCGCCCTCCCGCACAGCGATGCTCCGGTCCAGGGCGAGGAGACGAACGACGATCGTGGGCGCATCCTCGGGGATTGTTACCTCCAACTGTAGGGTCGACGACAAGAGGCCGACCTGCGCATTGTTCGCCTCCCGCAAGGTCCCCGCCTCGATCTCGATGCCCAGAGTCGCTGTGGCGCTTCCCTCCGCCTGCGGCACCGCCCGGGCCAGAACCTGCAGGCGAACCGGCCGGCCGCGGAGCGCCTCGGTGATCCCCGGCGCCAGAACCTGCTCCAGATAGACCGCCTGGCGCCGGCTATTGTCTTCGAGCAACACGCCGCGCGGGATGGTCTCCGGCCGCAACTGGCGCGGTGCCAGCATCGTCGCCGTCGCCACCGGTGTGAGACGCGCCGTGAGGTCCTGCAGCCCGAGGTATGCATCGATCTCGCGCCGTGCCTTCGTGCTGGCACGCGCAGGAGCAGGTGGCGCCTCCCCCAGCCGCCCCACCGGGATACCCCGCGGGTCGAGAGCTCCCATCAACCGCCAGCACCAGAGCGTCACCCCGGTCAACTCGCTGGGCTGAGTCGTGTCGATGGTCAGCTCGGGGTTTGCCACTAGGCTGAGCGCCGGGCTCAGGCTAACGGGGGCATCGCCCAGCTCCCAGCCACCGGAAGCGTAGCGGAACACCAGCGGCAGGACCGGCGAGACGTGCAGCCGACCGAAACCAGGGGTCTCCGGCCATGGCCCCAGCGCCTCGCGCCCGCCGACCAGATCGACCGCGTCCTGCGCCACTGCGCGCGGGACGCGAACCGCGCCGATGCCGACAGTCTCGCCGAACTCGGGTAGGTAGGCGGCGTCGATCTGGACTGCAAGCTGCCACCAGTCGGCCGCTACCTGAAGGGGCGTCCGCAGGGCGGCGAGCATCGCTCCCGCGGCCAGGAGCGGCTGCGGTGCGGGCAGACCGCTCAGCAAGGAGATCTTCCCCGTCTGTGTCAGCACTTCCTCAGCGCGGGCGGGAATCGCGTACCAGGTTTCCTGCCGTACCCAGGCGTGGGGATCGCCGACGATGCTCCAGGTGCGCCCGAAGGCATCGGTCGTCTCTCCGTAGTAGAGGACGACCTCACCGCTCTCGATCAGGCCTTTTTCCTGCGCGGTGATATCGGGCTCCTCGAGCAGTTGGGCCGGTTCGAGCAAAAGTGCGTGGAGTCGGTCGATGCCCGGCGTCAGCGGGCCCGGCGGACCGAGAGCCCGATCGGCAGGCGCGCCCACTCGTGCCGCGCCTGCAAGCGCGACCAACGCCGCAGCCACGGCCAGTCGGCGCGATGTCTCGCTCACTCGAGCGTATCGCCGGGCTCGAGAGCCATCACTTCCACGTGCACCCCGCGTTTCGCGCACTCTTGCCGTAGCTCGGCCGGGGTTCCCACCAGAATCGGCCAGGTACCATAGTGCATGGGAACGACACGCGGTACTCCGAGCAACTCGCAGGCCTTGGCAGCCTCGAACGGTCCCATCGTGTAGTGGTCGCCGATCGGCAACAGGGCGACGTCTGGGTGGTACAGCTCGCCGATCAGTCGCATGTCGGAGAACACGTTGGTGTCTCCGGCGTGGTACACACGGGTCCCGTTCGAGAAGGTGAAGATCAGCCCCGCCGGTTCGCCACCGTACAGAATCCGGTCGCCGTCGACGATGCCCGCCGAATGGTTGGCATCGACCATGGTGATCTCCACATCGCCGACACGTACTGTGCCCCCTTTGTTCATCTCGGTCACCGCGTCTTGTGGAATCCCCTGCCCTCGCAACCAGGCGGCAACCTCGACGATCGCCACTACGACTGGTTGGTGCTGCTGGTAGATCTGCGCCGCGTCCGCCATGTGGTCGAGATGGCCGTGGGTTATGGCGATGACATCGAGACGCGCGAAGCTGCGGAGCTTCTCGGGACAGCTCGGGTTGGAGGCCACGAAGGGGTCGACCAGAACTGTTTCCCCGTCAGGCCCTGTCAGGAGGAAGGTCGCATGGCCAAGCCACGTGATGCGCACGCCAAGATCCAGCGCCATCCTCACCTCCTCGAGCGGACTGCTCGGTCCGCGCCACGGGGGTCCTTCCGGGCTCGCGGCCCGTGTCGTAGTCGTGTTGGCACCGATTGTACGCCTTGCGCAAGGCGGTCATATCAACTGGCGCCGTGCATCGGAAGGCTCACGGTATGCGCTTTGATTCCGGCCTCGGTCCGCATCACGGTTCCGGGCTCCGAATCGTCGGTCCGCACATACGCCAGGGCCACCGGACCCAGCAACGCCGAGACCGCCGCACTGGTCACTTGCCCGGTCGGGCGGTCGCCGCAGATGAGTCGATCGCCCGGTGCCACGGCTTCGTCCATGCGCAATCCACAGAGCAATCGGTTCACATGTCCACGGTAATGGATGCGGGCGACGGTTTCCTGGCCCAGATAGCACCCTTTGTCGAAGTCGATGGCGCCCTCCAGGCGCACCTCCTGCGGCAGCTCGGAGCCGGTGAGCTCGGCTCCCTGCGCCGGTATGCCGCTCTCCACCCGAAGCACCTCCGACGCCGTCCAGCCCGCCGGGATCACGTCACCTGCGCCGGCAAGCGCTCTCCACAGCGCTACTGCATCAGCGGCCTGTACGAGCATCTCGAACGACCAGGGCTCGCGCGAGCGCTGCAACACTCGCACCTCGGAACCGTCAAGCTCGGTCGTAACCAGACCCCCCTGGGTCGGGGGTTCGGCCTCCACCCGCGCCAGCACCTCGGTAACGCCCGGACCCCCGAGTGCAAGGACGACCGTGCTGTCGTCGATCGCCTCGATGCTCACCGCGGATCGCAGGACGTAGCGTTGCAGTACGGCGGCCACCGTGCTTAGCACACGCGTGTCTGCCAGCAGCAGGATCTGATCCTCGTCGATCCATAGATCCAGGTCGGCAATGACCTTGCCGCGCTGCTCGAGCAGCAGGGCATGGCCGCCGGTCCCGACCGCAAGACCGGTAACGCGGCCGCTTAACAGGCGGTGCAGGAAAGGCGCCCGCTCTTGTCCGGTAACGCGCAACCCGCCGCGCCACGAACGCCAGGTGATCGCCACTCCATCGCGCAGCGCGCGCTCCTCGCGCGCCGCGTCGCCGTAGTCCAGGACACGGACAGGCCCCTCTTGGCGATCGAATCGCGCACCGAGCTGGTTCTGGAGCTTCTCGATTTCTCCCACCCCGGCGCTCACCGCGCGCCGGCGGAGCCTGGCTCGGCGGTGGCGGTGGGGTACAGAACGATCTGCACCCTGCCGCCGACCTGTACCGGTCCGGCGCGGCCCTCCAGGTCACCGTCCTGTCGGGAGAACGCATTGCCGTCCTGGTCGAGCCGGACGATGACGTCGAGATCACCGACCAACGGGGTGCCAGGGATCATGGCGTCGGCCTCGCTGATGCGAAACTCCGCCGGCAACTCGCCAGAAAGTTGTTTGACGGCGAGCGGCGGACCCTCGGCGCGTCCGGCCACCCGCACGATGATATAGAGCACCCCCGGGGGAGCCGGGCCGGCGAGATCGGCGGCCATCACCACAGTACCGTCAATCCCCGGAATCGCCGCTGCCGATGCCGCGCGCTCGGCCTGCGAATTTGGTTCCGGCGGCGGCGCGATCGAGGCCCTCTCCTCGGCAGAGATGCGCTCCACGTTGCGCGACACGCAGGCGGTGCCCGTAACGATGACGCAGGCTGCCACCAGCGCTAGCAGGCCGTAGCCTGGCAAGGTGGCGCGACCCAACGCCGCAGATGGGCCCTGGGCGCCGCAACCCGAAGGGCGCCGCGGACTTGCGGGCTGCTGCTGCGTCGAGCCTCGTCTCCGATGTTCCTGCATCGCCTTCCTCGGCCCGCCTTGCCTGAGCCCGCATTTCCCCTGCGCGCGACCCACACCACTTCTGCCACGGGCTGCTTGCATGAAGCTGTGGTGCGCGAATCGGCTCGTGTCTTCCGGGCCAGGACACCCAGGATGCGGCACCCTGATGAGCGCCCCCACCAGGCCTGAAGTTTACCGCATCGACGACCGGCACCGTTGCAGCCCGCATTTCTCAGCGAGGTGCTACTGCGGGGGTGGAAGGAGGGCTAGGAGGCCGGGCAGGTGGACGTCACGGGCACCGACGGGAGCCGGATACCGGCGCCGTGTTCGGCGCCAGCTCGGCGTACAGCTGCAGATAGAGCGGCAGGACAACAGCCCAGGAGAAACGCTCCTCGAGCAGTCGCCGGCCGGCGGCGCCGAGCGCTACGGCGTCGCTGCAAAGCGTTCGAAGCAGGGCGGAGGCCAGCTCCCGGCTATCGCCGGGCGCCACCAGCGAGCCGGTCTCGCCGTCGACGACCTTGTCGGGCAGACCGCCGGCCCGCGATGCGATAACCGGGAGTCGGTGTGCCATGGCCTCGAGCGTTGCCAGGCTCGAT
>JACZXM010000427.1 GCA_022571615.1 Acidobacteriota bacterium
AAGGAGCGACGAGGAGGCGATGCTGGCGACATCGGGGAGGAGTTGCGACGCTGCCATTCGCTCGTAATTCCCCGGCGCGCGACCCACGCCACTTCTGCCACGGGCTGCTAGGCATGGCGGGACTGGCCGCGGCGATCGCGGGGTTTGGGCTCGGCAGCATCCCGTTTGGATACCTGCTGGTACGGTTGGCCGGTCGCGGCGATGTGCGGTCGTTCGGCAGCGGCAACATCGGGGCCACCAACGTCGCCCGGGTGCTCGGGCCGGCGGGCTGGCTGGTGACGTTGCTGGGCGATGCTGGCAAGGGGCTAGCGGCGGTCTGGGTGGCACCCATGATCGCGCCCGGGGAGCCCTGGGCCGCGGCTGCCGCGGGCTTCGGTGCCATTGCCGGTCACTGCTACACACCGTGGCTCGGGGGTCGAGGAGGCAAGGGGGTGGCGACCATGCTCGGGGCGTTCGGCATTCTGGCCCCCGCTGCCCTGGTGACAGCGATCATCGCGTTCGCGGTGGTGGCACTGCTAACGCGCTATGCCTCGGCGGCATCGATACTCGGCACCGCCTCGCTGGTGGTGGCCGCCTGGGCGCTCGGCGCGCCGATGGCGACGCGTATCGCGGCGCTGGCGACGGCCGGCCTGATCGCCCTACGGCATCGTGACAATATCCGCCGCCTGCTCGATGGCACCGAATCCCGCATGGGGAGCCGATCCTGATGCAGGAGGCCTCGGCAACCACTCCTGGCCGTCCGGTTCCCCCGCGCCAGCTACGGGTGGCGGTCATCGGCGCGGGCTCCTGGGGAACGGCGCTCGCGATCCAGGCCTCCAGAGCCGGGCATCGAGTGGCGCTATGGGGACACGATGCTGCGCGGACGGCCCGCATGCTAAAGGAGCGCACCAACGCGACCTATCTACCGGGGTTCGATTTCCCGCCAGGGCTCGATCCTGTCGCCGACGTGGCGGTGGCGCTCGAGGGCGCCGAACTGGTGATCAGCGCCGTCCCCTCAAGGTTTCTGCGCCAGGTGTGGGCTGGAATCGGCGCCGCTCTGCATCAAGACGCACATCTGGTGTCGGCGACCAAGGGGATCGAGGAGGACTCCGGTTTGCGGATGACCGAGCTCCTATCTGATGTGCTCGAGCGGCCACCGCGATCGATTTCGGCGCTCTCGGGCCCGTCGTTTGCGCGCGAGCTGGCGCAGGGATTCCCGACTGCGGTGGCGCTGGGCTGCGAGGACCCCGAGGCGGCGGCCGAGGTGCAGCAAGCGCTCAGCCACGGCCCCCTTCGCGTGTACCGGAATCGTGACCTGATCGGGGTGGAGCTGGCGGGAGCGCTCAAGAACGTCATCGCCGTGGCGGCCGGCATCGTCGACGGGCTGGGACTGGGCACCAACTCGCGGGCGGCGTTGATCTGTCGCGGGCTCAAGGAGATGGCGGAGCTGGCGGTTCGCATGGGAGCCCAGTCCGCGACCCTGATGGGCCTGGCGGGGCTCGGGGATCTGGTGCTCACCTGTACCGGGCCGTTGAGCCGTAACCGGGGGGTGGGAGTCGCGATCGGTGAGGGGCGGACGCTCGAGCAGGCGACCGACGGCATGCAGATGGTGGCCGAGGGGGTGGTGACGGTCCGGTCGGCGCGCCAGCTGGCACAACGCTACGGCGTCGAGATGCCGATCACCGAGCAGGTGTTCGAGGTCTTGTACGGTGACCTTTCACCACGACAGGCCATCGACGCATTGCTGTCGCGGCGCCTGGTCGACGAGTGGTAAATGCTACGATGCAGTCGCAGCGTGATTGATGGATTTCCGAGGGAGAGCATGCGGCGGTTGGCAGGCCGTGGTGGAAGTGTGATGGGTCCGGTTATGCAGCCAAGGGCGCAGATGCAGGGCGCCGCGACGTCGGCGATGCCAACGCGCATCGCCTCGTCCTCGCGCCTTGCCCTCACCTGCAAGTCCCGCTTGCCAGAGCGACCACACTTCCACTACGGCCTGCTAGGAATCTTTCTCATTCTGCTGGCGTTCGCCTCGGTCTCGGGCGCCGCGCAGCGCAGGACGGACCCTCTGATCGAGAGCAGCGATGATCCCACGGTGCTACAACGCTACGCTATCGAGTTCTATCGACAGAACCGGCCCCACGACGCGTTGGCTGCGCTGAGCAAGGCACTCTCGATTTACCCGGACAACGCAGAGACCCACATGTGGTTGGGGGTCATCTACGTTCGGCTCGAAGAGATCGAGGCGGCGGATGCCGAGTTTCGCCGCGCTCTCGAGCTGGACGAGTACCTGACCGAGGCGCGCAACTGGTACGGGTTGTACTGGGTCAATCAGGGCGACCTGGATCGTGCCATCGAGCAGTATCGCCTGGCCCTGGAGGATCCTGCCTACCCGTCGATCTCGCGCGCGCGGGTGCTGTTGAACCTCGGCAATGCGCTGCTGCAAAAAGGCGACGTGGGCGCCGCCCTGGCGCCGCTGAGCGAGGCCTTTAGGACCGGCGTTCCATCCAACGATCCGCTCTACGGGTGGATTCGACTGGGGTTGGGCGAAACGCTGCTCAAGAGCGGCCGTCCCGAGGAAGCCCTGACAGTGCTCGCGGAGCTACGGGTGCTTCCCGACAGCGCCCGCGTCGAGTTGCTAACCGGCATGGCGTATCGCGACCTCGGAGAGGTAGAGAAGGCACGAGAGCATCTGCAGCGGGTGGCGCGGCTGGAGCCCGGCAGCCCGCTGTCCGATCAAGCCCGAGAGATTCTCTCCAGCCTTCCCCGTGGGATCGAGTAGTGCGGGTCCGGCCTGCTAGCAGGCCGTGGTAGAAGTGTGGTGGGTCTGGCAAGTGGGAGTTGCGGGTGAGCGACGAGGAGGCGATGCTGGCGACATCGGGGAGGAGTTGCGACGCTGCCAGTCGCCCGTAAATCCCACTTGCCCGAAGGGTTACACCGCCAAGGGCGCATCTGCTGCGTTGCCGCTCCTTGACGATGCGCGTAGGCAT
>JACZXM010000428.1 GCA_022571615.1 Acidobacteriota bacterium
TGTTTGCGGATACCGTTTCCAGCACCTCGGCCACCAGCGTGGAGTTTTCGGTCGACGACGACGCTACACTGTCACGGATCGCCGCTGTCACCACCTTCGCGCTCGACTACGACGCCGCCTCCGATACGCTTTCGGGCAAGTCTTCGGGCAGCATGAAGGGCAAGGTCGAGCTCGCGCGCATGGACCCGGATGTACCGCTTCAGCGCCTGTGGTCGGGGACCAGCAAGATCGATGGCAAGAACGAGGTGGTGCTGTTTTTCTTTACCCAGGCCCCGGCCAACGGATCCCGTTTCGCCGGCGCGGCGGTGGGTGGGCGCGCCTAGGTCGCAGGTGAGGAAGGCACGGTCGACGGCGAGCTCAACGGAGCCAAACTGACGGCCACGGTCGATCTGCCGGGCAAAGACGATCTGGACATGACGGTCTCGCTCAAGAAGAAGAACAACCTGCTCAAAGGCAAGGGAACGCTGGGCGCCAGCAAGCCCAAGTTCAAGTTGGTCCCGGCGGCAGGAAGCGGCAAGAAGATCAAGTTCAAGTCCATCACCCCGAACACCGCAGAGGCCGGGGCGACGACAACGATCACGCTGAACGGGAAGAACCTCAACCTCGGTGCCAATGTGTATTCCGACAACCCGAGCGTACGGATCAGCTCGGTCGTCCGCACCTCGGCCAAGGTGCTACAGGTCGACATCACGCCCGACGCCGGCGTCGCCGATGGCACCGCGGTCGGGCTTCGCCTCGTCAATGCCGACGGGCAGACCGCCGACAAGTGCAACATCCTGACGCTTTCGAGCGATGACGGCGGTAGCGAGCCTACCGTGAGCTTCGCCAACGATGTCCAGCCGATCTTCACCGCCAACTGCGCCCTGGCAGGATGCCACAACGCGGCCACCGCCCAGCAGGGTTTGGTGCTCGAGGCCGGCTCCGCGTTCAGCAACATCGTCAATGTTCCAAGCAGCGAGCAACCATCCGTGTTCCGGGTGAGCCCGGGCGACGCCGATGCCAGCTATTTGGTTCGCAAGATCCGTGGTACCTCTGGTATCACCGGTGGTCGCATGCCGTTGAACCGGACGCCGCTGAGCGCCGCGCAGATCGACACCATCGCCACCTGGGTCAACGAAGGAGCGGCTGACAACCGTGAGTCTGAGTGACGGGCCGGCGAGCCAAGAGCGCCTGTTCGAGGCGATCGAGTTCGCGGCGCGAGCCCATCGCGGCCAGTTCCGCAAGGGAACACAGGTGCCCTACATCCTCCACCCGCTGCGAGTGGCAGAGATCCTGATCGAGGTCGACGCAGGGAACTCACTCATCGTTGCAGCCTTGCTGCACGACACGATCGAAGATACAGGGACGACGGCGGCGGGTCTCGCGCAACGGTTCGGCGCACAGGTGGCGGCTCTGGTGGCGGCTGTTTCGGAGCCAGATCAAGCCGCCCCGTGGGAGGAGCGCAAGCAACACACGATCGAGCTGCTGTCGACCGCCACGACCGATGCCCTGATGCTGCTGTGCGCCGATAAGCTCGACAACGTCCGTTCCATGCGCCGCGGCGAGAGAAGCGCCGGCCCGGCCTTCTGGGAACGCTTCCATCGTCCACGTCCGTCCCAGGCGTGGTACTACCAGCGTGTCGCCCTCGCCCTCTGCGAACGCGCCAAGAAAGATCCGCTACGAACCCTGGCCGGCCGGTTGCAGCGCGAGGTCAACGCCCTGTTCGCCGCAGGGACACCGAGTCGGTCGTCTCGCGAAGCCTGATCCCCGCCCCTTGGGACGTTTCTGGAGAGCCGTGGTGGTCAGCGCGCGCAGGTGAGGTGTCGGCCGCCGTCGACGCTGATCGTCTCGCCGGTGATCCACCCGCTGGCATCAGAGGCCAGGAACAGGATGGCGGCGGCGATATCCTCCGGCTGCCCGACACGGCCAAGCGGATGGGTCGACTTGCTGTGCTCGAGAAACTCGCCGTAGCGATCGGCATTCATGCCGCCACGCCGGTGCAGCTGCGTGACCACCACTCCGGGATTGACCGCGTTGACTCGCACCCCGGCATCTGCCAGCTCGAGCGCGGCGCACCGTGTTAGCTGATCGACCGCCGCCTTGCTGACACAGTACGTCAACATCCCCGGAAAGGCGCGGACTCCGGTCACCGATGAGACGTTGACAATGCTGCCACGCGAGGCGCGAAGATGAGGAGCCGCTGCCTGCATGACGTGGAACACGGCATCGAGGTTGATCCGCATCATCCGGTCCCATTCTGCGGCAGGTGTGGTTTCAACCGTACCGCTGCCGATGATACCGGCGGCGTTGACCACGATATCCAACCTGCCGTGCGCCGCCATCGCCGCCTGCACCACCTGAGCAGCCGCTGCGACCTGCGCAAGGTCGGCGACGACGGTGGTGATGCTGGCACCCGACTCCCGCGCCCGCGCGGCGGTTTGATCGAGGCCTTCCTGGCTTCGGCCCACCAACGTCAGCGCCGCGCCCTGGCCCGCAAACACCTCCGCGGTGGCACGGCCGATACCGCTGGAAGCTCCGGTGATCAACCCGACCTTTCCGTCCAATCTACCCATCCCCGTTCCTCCGACGTCAGCGCTTCGGGTCCAGCGCGGCGGCCTTGACGCGGCCTTTCTCCTGCACCGGCAGGCCGTACTGAAATCCGATGAGCGAGCCCTCCCACGAGCCGTATTCCGGGTTCGGCAACACGATCCAACGCCGTCCCCAGTACTCGGCGCGCTGTTGAGCCAGCTCCTTGCGTGCCTGCACCGACTGGTTGATGTCCGAGAGAAAGTCGCCGAGGTTATCACCCACCAGCAGCAGAATTCGGTGGCTGTCCGCGATCGCCTGCCGGCGCGTTCCCTTGTCACTGCCCCAGTCTTCCCGTTCGTCGCGCGTGTAGATCGTGTCGAGCTCCGACTCGAGCGGAAAACCGAGCGCACGCAGGTTGTTTCGAGTCGCCGGCTCGACCTCGTGGCGGCGGTT